>NZ_JBEOZN010000195.1:0-14715 GCF_040298085.1 Streptosporangium sp. NPDC001681
CTTCAAAAGAGCCCGCAACCACCACACCCGAGCAGGCCGGAGGCCGAAATCACCAGACGGCCACTGAGACGGCCGGCCGGAACACCCGCCCACCGCAGCGGGCACGATGAACAGGCCGCGCAGCGGGCACGATGAACAGGCCGCGCAGCGGGCACGATGAACAGGCCGCGCAGCGGGCACGGCGAACAAGCCGTGTACCCGAACGAGTCAGACGAGACGCCAGTCGTGCCGCTCCAGGAAAGCGCGCTCCCCAGTGGCGTACTCGGTGAAAGCAGTCTGAACCGCCTCCAGGTCGGGAACATGGGTGCGGAACATCCGGTCCCGGACGCTGTCCTTGTACTCCAGCTCGTAGCCCGAGATCTCCGGGGAACTCTGGACGAAGTGCTCACCGAAGACGACCAGCGCCGTGAACGGGTTCTGCGGTGACATGGTGGCGAGCGCGTCGGAGATGAGCTGAAGGTCGGGACCGACCACGATCATCCCGTCGCCGGTACGCATCTCCATGGTGGGATAGACGCCTCGTGGAGACAGGTTGTGCACCAGGCCGCGCTGCGGGTCGTAGCAGACCAGTCCGCACTCGGCGGCCAGGGCGAAGACCTCGGACGCCACCTCGTCGGCCCGTTCCAGGTCCACGGTCACCAGGGCGAAGGCCGCGGAGAGCGGCTCGGCCTCGGGAAGCCGCTCGACGAACGCCGCCACCCCGGGGTGACCCTCCTCGGGCTCCTGCCCTTCGGGGTGGGGGCTCGCGCCATGCGGCTTGCCGTGACGGAACGTATGGAAGACGTTCTCAGCGTGTTCCCTGGTGATCGGCTTGGGCTCGTGCCAGACGGCCAGTTCGAAGCTCACGCTTCCATTGTCCTCCGAAGGATTCTCCCGGCCGGCCGGAAGGTCGTACCGCCCAGGAGGAGAAGACGCCTACGCCGGGGGCCTGTCGGCGATGGGGATCTCCGACAGCACCGCGGTGCAGAACGCGCAGCGCCTGGCAGCGACCGGGATGTCGCTGAGGCACTCCGGGCACTCCTTCTCGGTGGCCTCCTTGTTCCGGTCGAAGTAGCCGATCAGCCGGGTCATCGGCATCACGACGAGCCAGTAGATGACCGCGGCGATGATCAGGAAGCTCAGCAGGTGGTTGATGAAGTCGCCGTACATGAACTTGGCGCCGTTGACCGTGAACACGTAATCCGAGAAGTCCGGCTCCCGGCCGCCGGTGACCGCCCCGATCAACGGCGTGATGAGGTCCTTGACCAGGGCCTGCACCAGTCCGCTGAAAGTCGCCCCGACCACGACCGCCACGGCCAGCTCGACGAGGTTCCCTCTCAGCAGGAACTTCTTGAATCCACCCATTCCTAATGTCCTCCACTCGTGAAGAAGGGCCGCTGCCCGGGGAGGGCGGCGACCAGAGCTCCGCTGTTTTCCGGCAGTCCACCGGAACCCCCTGATGGGTGGTCTGGACGGAGGTTAACGCGTCCGATCGAGAATATGCGGAGCTGGAAGCCTCGGGACTGTTACGGGTTGGACGGGACGGCTGGTGCGAAAGGTTAATATCGGCGCAGTTCGCGAGCGAGGTGGCCGGATGGACTTTCGTGTGCTTGGCCCGGTCGAGGTGATCGCCGACAGCGGGGCGGTACTGGACATCGGCCCCTACCAGCAGCGGCTGGTGCTGGCGATGTGCGTCCTCGCGGCCCCGCGACCGGTCGGGCCGAACCGGATGATCGACGCCCTCTGGAAGGACGCCCCTCCTCCGGGGGCGCTCAACACCGTGCAGGCGTACGTCTCCAAACTCCGTCGCGTTTTCGAGCCGGGCAGGCCGAGAGAGGTGCCCCCGAAGGTCCTGGCCAGCAGGCCGGGAGGCTATGTCCTGGACGTCCCCGCCGCTGCGATCGACCTGGGCAGGGTGCGGGAGCAGGTGGCCGAGGGCAGGAGCCTGGGCGCGGCGGGAGATCACGAGGGGGCGGTGCGGGAGCTGCGGCTGGCCCTGGGGGAGTGGAGCGGAGAACCGCTTGACGGTCTCGCGGAGTCCTCCTGGGCGGCGGAGGAGCGCGTGCACCTGGTCGAGCTGCGGCTGACGATCGAGGAGGACCTGGCCGAGGCGGAGCTCGCGCTCAGCCGGGGAGCGGTGGTGACGAGCGGGCTGGCCAAGCTGGTCGCCGCCCATCCGTTCAGGGAGCGGCTGCGGACGCTCGCCGCCCACGCGCTCTACCAGGCGGGACGGCAGGCGGACGCGCTCGGCCTGCTCGCCGAGGGACGCCGGTTGCTGATGGAGGACCTGGGGCTGGACCCCGACCCCCGGTCGCGGGAGATGGAGCGGCGCATCCTCGGTCAGGATCCCGCGCTGCGGCCCAGGCACACGGCGGAGCCGGGCGGAGCGGCGGAGGCGGCCGACGCGGGAAAGACAGCCGTCGTGGCGGAGGCGACCGGTGCCGAGAGGGCGGCAGGGGCGGCGGAGCCGGCCGGGCTGGAGAATGGCACCGGGCTGGTGGGCCGGCAGGCGGAGGCCGGGGTGCTGGAGCGGGCGGTCACCGGAGACGGGCACCGGGTGGTGCTGCTCGCCGGGGAGCCGGGCATCGGCAAGACCAGCCTCGCCGAGTACGCAGCCGACGTCGCGCGGGCGCGGGGCCGGCGGGTGGTGTGGGGCCGCTGCTGGGACGGCACCGGCGCGCCCCCCTTCTGGCCCTGGACGCAGGCGGTGCAGGACCTGGTCGGCAGGGACGGCGAACTGGCGCAACTCGCCGGAGCCGGAGCCGGAGCCGGAGCCGGAGCCGGGACCGGGAGCGGGACCGGGCAGGCCGGACCAGAGGGGCCGGCGGGGCAGTTCGAGTTGTACGAGGCGTTCGCCCGGCTGCTGAACGAGCACGGCCGGGTGCTGGTGGTCCTTGACGACCTCCAATGGGCGGACACCTCCTCGCTGCGGCTGCTGGAGTTCCTGGCCTCCACCCGGCTCTGCCCGGAGTTGACGGTCGTGGCCACGTACCGCGACACCGACGTGCGCCCCGGCGAGCCGCTGGAGCACACCCTCGGCGTGCTGCTCCGGCTGCCGCACGTGCGGCGGCTCCTGCTGCGCGGCCTGGCGGAGGAGGAGATCCGTGAGTATCTGGGACGGGCGGGCGCCGACCCGGGGCGGGCCGGGGAGATGGGCAGGCTGACCGCGGGCAACCCGTTCTTCCTGGGCGAGGTGCTACAGCTGGGGGAGACCCCCGAGGCGCTCTCGGACGTGGTGCGCGGCCGGATGGCCCACCTGCCGCCCGACACCGAGGAGGTGCTGACCGTCGCGGCGCTGCTGGGCAGGGAGGCGGCGACCGACATCCTGACGCGCGTGGCGGAGTTGCCCGAGGGGCGGGTTCTCGACATCGTCGACGCCGCGGTGGGGGCCCGGCTGCTGGTCGAGGGGGAGGGGCCGAGCTGCCGGTTCGTCCACGACATCGTCCGCGACGTGCTGCGCGAGGCGCTGCCGCCGCTACGCCGCAGGAGGCTGCACGCGCGGATCGCGGAGGTGCTGGAGGAGCGGAGCGGGACGCGGCTGACCGAGATCGCCCACCACTGTCGCGAGGGCCTGCTGACCCCCGCGATGGCGGGCAGGGCCATCGGCTACACCCGGCGCGCGGCGGCCCAGGCGACCGCGCAGTTCGCCCACGAGGACGCGGCGGAGGGCCTGGAACGGGCGATCGCGATGATCGACCGGCTGCCCGGACCCGACGGCGCGCTCCGCTGCGACCTCCTGCTGGACCTGGCCGAGGCACAGGCGGCCGCGGGGATGAGCAGCGCGGCCCACGCCTCGCTGGAGGCCGCCGCGCAGGCCGCCGAAGGGCTCGGCGACGACAGCCGGCTGGCCAGGGCGGTGCTGGGATTCTCCAACCCGATCTATCTGGCCATGTACGAGGAGATGACCGGGATCGACAGGCTGGCCGAGCGCATCGACCGGGTGCTCGCCTCCGACCTCGCAGAGGGCTCGCCGTGGCGGGCCCAGCTGCTCGCCGCCGTCGCGCTGACCGGCTCCACCGGCCGGCCGGTCGAGCGGAGCGTGGCGATGGCGGAGGAGGCGGTGCGGCTGGCCCGCCGCGCCGGGGAGGACCGGACCCTGTCCAGGACGCTGATCGCCCTGGAGATCCTGCTGCGGTCCGGCCACGACCACGACCGCCGGCGGGCGGTCGTCGCCGAGATCGTGGACATCGGCCGCCGCACCGGCGACCTGGCCACCGAGTGGATCGGCAGGGAGAACGAGTACGTCGAGCTGAACGCCCAGGGCGCCGCAGGCCCCGCCGCGGAGCTGCTGGCCTGGCTGCGGGAGAGCGCGGAGAGGCTCCGGCTCCCCTCGGCGGTCAGCCTGGCCGCCTGGCAGAGCGCGGTCCACGCCTACCTGGCCGGGCGGTTCACGGACGCGCTCGCCGCGGCCGACGCGTCCGGCGCGGCTCACCCGGAGGGCGCGCTGGGCAGGGGCGACGCGCTGCTGCGGCGGGAGACGTTCCGCTTCCTCTCGCTGCGGGCGGAGGGGGCGGCGGGCGAGGCGCTCGCGCTCTCCGATGAGATGCTCGCCCACCGTCCGGGGCAGATCCCCTGGCGGCTCCTGCGCTGCCTGGTCCTGATCGACCTGGGCAGGACGGACGAGGCGCGGGAGGACTTCGCCGAACTCGCCCGCGACGGCTTCGCGGCACTCGGCCCCGAGCTGGCCTACCGGTTCGTACCGGACGCCGTCAGCGAGATCTGCGCGGCGCTCGGCGACGAGGTCGCGGGGAAGATCCTGTACCGCAGGCTCGCCCCGAACGCGGGACGGCTGCTCGGCTGGTCGCTGACCGACCTGTGCCTGGCCCGGCTGGCCCTGCTCGACGGTGACGAGGAGCGGGCCGGGGCACACCTGCGGGCGGCGGAGGCGTTCGCCGCCGGGGCGGGGCTGCGCGTGTACGAACCCGCGATCCGCGCGCTGGCCCATGAGTTCCGCCCGGCCTGACCCCGGCCCGTCCAGGCATGCCGTCGGGCAACTCCGAGATCACTCCTGCAGGTATGGAGATGTGCGCATGTCCAGGCTGAGACGGGGCATATCTGTTCACCGCTGAAGGGCGGTGCAATGATCGAGATCTGGCCGGGTGATCCCTATCCTCTCGGGGCCACCTACGACGGCGCGGGGACCAACTTCGCGCTTTTCACCGAGGCCGCCGAACGCGTCGAGCTGTGCCTGTTCGACGAGGAGAACCGGGAGACACGAGTCACCTTCACCGAGTGTGAGGGCTTCGTCTGGCACGGCTACCTACCCGGCGTCGGTCCCGGGCAGCGGTACGGCTACCGCGTGCACGGCCCGTACGACCCGCGGAGGGGACAGCGGTGCAATCCGGCCAAGCTCCTGCTCGATCCCTACGCCAAGGCGATCGAGGGGGACGTGAACTGGGACGAGGCGGTGTACGACTACCGCTTCGGCGATCCGGAGAGCCGTAACGACGCGGACTCGGCCGCGTTCGTGCCGCGCTCCATCGTGATCAACCCGTTCTTCGGCTGGGGGCACGACCGGCCGCCGAGCACCCCGTACCACAACACGGTGATCTACGAGGCGCACGTCAAGGGGCTGACGATCAACCACCCGAAGATCCCCGAGCGGATCCGGGGCAGCTACGCGGCGATCGGGCATCCGGAGATCATCGATCACCTGACCGCGCTCGGGGTGACGGCGATCGAGCTCATGCCGGTGCACCAGTTCGTCACCGACCACGTCCTCGTCGAGCGGGGGCTGACGAACTACTGGGGCTACAACAGCATCGGGTTCTTCGCCCCGCACAACGCCTACTCCAGCACCGGGCAGCGCGGCGGGCAGGTGCTGGAGTTCAAGGCCATGGTCAAGGCCCTGCACGAGGCGAACATCGAGGTCATCCTCGACGTGGTCTACAACCACACGGCCGAGGGCAACCACCTGGGCCCGACGCTGAGCATGCGGGGCATCGACAACGCCGACTACTACCGCCTGGTCGACGACGACAGGCGGTACTACCTGGACACCACGGGCACCGGCAACAGCCTGTTCATGCGCTCCCCGCACGTGCTTCAAATGATCATGGATTCGCTCCGCTACTGGGTCATCGAGATGCACGTGGACGGTTTCAGGTTCGACCTGGCCGCGACGCTGGCGCGGGAGCTGCACGAGGTCGACCGGCTGAGCGCCTTCTTCGACCTGGTCCAGCAGGATCCGGTGCTGTCACAGGTCAAGCTGATCGCCGAGCCGTGGGACGTCGGCCCCGGCGGCTACCAGGTGGGCAACTTCCCCGCCAGGTGGACCGAGTGGAACGGCATGTACCGCGACACGATCCGCGACCTGTGGCGAGGTGAGCCCGCCTCGCTGCCCGAGTTCGCCTCCAGGCTGACCGGCTCCAGCGACCTCTACCAGGACGACAGCCGCCGCCCCGCCGCCTCCATCAACTTCGTCACCTGCCACGACGGGTTCACCCTGCAGGATCTCGTCTCCTACAACGGCAAGCACAACGAGGCCAACGGTGAGGACAACCGGGACGGCACCGACGACAACCGCTCCTGGAACTGCGGTGAGGAGGGGCCCGCCCCGCTGGCCGTCGAGTCCCTGCGCGAGCAGCAGAAGCGCAACTTCCTGACCACTCTTTTCCTGTCCCAGGGCGTTCCGATGATTTCCCACGGCGACGAGTTGGGCCGCACCCAGCGGGGCAACAACAACGTGTACTGCCAGGACAACGAACTGAGCTGGGTCGACTGGTCCGACGTCAGGGAGAACTGGCTGCTGCTCGATTTCACCCGGCGGCTGGCCAAGCTCCGCGCCGACCACCCGGTCTTCCGGCGGCGCAGGTTCTTCTACGGGCGGCCCGTACGAGGCTCCGAGGAGAACCTCAGCGACATCGCCTGGCTCACTCCGAGAGGGGAGAAGATGACCGATGCCGACTGGAACGTTGGCTACGCCAGGTCACTGGCCGTCTTCCTGAACGGTGAGGCCATCACCGAGCCCGACCGCAGGGGGCGGCAGATCGTCGACGACTCGTTCCTGCTGCTGTTCAACGCCCACCACGACGTCATCAAGTTCACCCTTCCGAAGGACTACGGTGAGATGTGGCTGACAGAGATCGACACGGCGATGCCGATCACGGTTGACACCCGGGTCTGCCGGGCCGGAGAGAGCGTGCCGGTGGTCGGCCGCTCGGTGAGGGTGTTGCGCCGTGTCTGAGCCCATCACGCAACCCACCCCCGATCCCGTCCCCGAGCCCGCTCCCTTGGAGCCCGCGCCCACCGTGGTCCCGCCCGAGCCGGTGCCCACTGTCGTACCGCGAGAGCCGGTGCCCGGTGTGGTCCCGCCGCAGGTCGCCCATGGCGAGGTCCTGCCGGACCCCGGGGCGGCACTGTTCGGCGAGGACGTGCCAGAGCCGGCGGGGCTCCCCGAGGAGGTACCCGAGCCGCCGCCCTCGCCCGGCTCCTACGAGGTGCCGGTCTCGACCTACCGGTTCCAGCTGACCCCCGACTTCGGGTTCGACAAGGTGGCCGAGCTGGCCCCGTACCTGCGGGACCTGGGGGTGAGCCACGTCTATCTGTCGCCGATCCTGCAGGCCGTGCCGGAGTCGCGGCACGGCTACGACGTGACCGACCACTCACGTGTCCGCGCGGAGTTCGGCGGGGTCGAGGGACTGCGGGCGATGTCGGCGACGCTCGCCCAGCACGGGATCGGCATCGTCGTCGACATCGTGCCCAACCACATGACGGTCCCGGTGCCGGAGTCGGGCAACGCGCAACTGTGGTCGGTGCTCGCCGAGGGGCAGAAGTCGCCGTACGCGTCCTGGTTCGACATCGACTGGGCCGGCGGCGACGGCAAGGTGAACATGCCGGTGCTCGGCGATTCGGGGGAGGTGGTGGCCGATGGTGACGTGCTGCGCTACCACGACCACGTCTTCCCGCTGCCGGACACCAACTACCGGCTGGTCGACTGGCGGCGCGGGCCCGGCTACCGCCGGTTCTTCGACGTGTCCTCGCTGATCGGGCTGCGGGTGGAGGACCCGGAGGTGTTCGACGCCACGCACGCCGTCATCCTCTCGCTGGTCCGGGAGGGGATCATCCAGGGGCTGCGGGTGGATCACCCCGACGGGCTCGCCGAGCCGCGCGGCTACCTGTCGCGGCTGCGCGCCGCCTCGGGCGTGTGGACCGTGGCGGAGAAGATCCTGATCGGCTCCGAACGGCTGCCCGCGGACTGGGAGTGCGACGGGACCACCGGCTACGAGGTGCTCAACCGGATCACCGGGCTGTTCGTCGACCCGGCGGGAAAAGAGCCGCTGGTGGAGCTGTTCACCCTGCAGACCGGCATGCCCGCCGGCTACGCCGCGGTGGTCCGCGAGTCCAAGGCGGAGGTGCTGAGCCTGTTCTTCGCTTCGGAGATCGACAGGTTGCACGCCGTCGTCGGCTCCGACCGCCGGACGCTGGTGGAGCTGCTCGCCGCGATGCCGGTCTACCGGGCCTACGTGGTGCCGGGCGAGCCGGTGCCCGAGATCTCGGCCCAGATCGTCGAGGAGGCCGGACAGGTCGCCGCGGGGCGGCTGCCCGAGGGCGCTCCGGTGGCGGAGGTCGTCCAGCGGGTGCTGGCCGGGCCCGCCGAGGCGGTCGCCCGCTTCCAGCAGACCTGCGGCCCGGTGATGGCCAAGGGGGTGGAGGACACCGCCCTCTACCGCTGGTACCCGCTGTCCTGCCTGAACGAGGTGGGCGGCGAGCCCGACAGGTTCGGCGAGCCGATCGAGGAGTTCCACGCGTTCTGCCGGCGGATGCCGCCGGGCACGATGACGACGCTGTCCACCCATGACACCAAGCGCTCGGAGGACGTGCGGGCCCGGCTGGCCGTGCTGTCCGAGCTTCCGGAGGAGTGGGCGGCGGCGGTCGGCGAGTGGTCCTCGAAGGTCTCCTTCGACCCGGCCCTGGACTACCTGGCCTGGCAGAACCTGATGGCCTCCTGGCCGATCGGCCCCGACAGGTTCTTCGACTACCTGTTCAAGGCGGCCCGCGAGGCCAAGACCTCGATCTCCTGGGCCACCCCCGACCCGGCCTACGAGCGCGGCATCCGCGACTTCGTCACCCGGGCCGTCGAGGAGTGCGGCGCCTCGATCAGGGAGTTCACCGCGCGGATCGAGCCGTACGCCAGGTCCAACTCGCTGGGCCAGAAGCTCGTCCAGCTCATGCTGCCCGGCGTGCCCGACCTCTACTGGGGCAACGAGATCACCGACTTCTCCCTGGTCGATCCGGACAACCGCCGCCCGGTCGACTTCCCGCTGCGCCGCCGGATGCTCTCGGCGGCCCAGGCTCACGCGAGCCAGGCCCACCCGGGGCAGGCACACCCGAGTCCCGCCACCGAGGGCCTGTCATGGGACGAGGCCAAGCTGGCGATCACCAGCCGGGCGCTGGACCTGCGGCGGAGGCTGGACCCCGCGGCACCGTACGTCCCGATCGAGGCCGGAGAGCACGCGATCGCCTTCGCCAGGGGGGAGCGGGCGGTGGCGGTGGCCACCCGGCTGCCGGTCGGTCTGGAGCGGCGCGGCGGCTGGGGGAGCAGCACGCTCACCCTGCCGCACGGTACCTGGCGGGACCTGCTCTCCGGTGCCGAGCACACCGGCAGGATCCCGCTCGCCCACCTGCTCTCGGTCCACCCCGTCGCACTCCTGGAAAGGGACTGACCCATGTTCGAGGTCTGGGCGCCACGGGCGACGGCGGTGGACGTGGAGATCGGCGAGGTCCACCACCCGATGTCGTCCGCGGGCGGCGGCTGGTGGTCCGCGGAGGTGCCCGGTGCCGGGCACGGTACCGACTACCGGTTCCGGTTGGACGGGGGCGAGGCGCTGCCCGATCCCCGTACCCGCTGGCAGCCGGAGGGGATCTTCGGCCCGAGCCGGGTCTACGACCACGACCGCTTCGAGTGGGGGGACGCCCTGTGGCGGGGGCGTGACCTGCCGGGCTCGGTCATCTACGAGCTGCACATCGGCGCCTTCACCCCCGAGGGCACCTTCGACGCGGCGATCGGCAGGCTGGAACATCTGGCGGAGCTCGGCGTCGACTTCGTGGAGATCATGCCGGTGCCGCCGGTGCCCGGCGGGCGCAACTGGGGTTACGACGGCGTGGACCTGTGGGCCGTCACCGACAACTACGGCGGCCCCGACGGGCTCAAGCGCCTCGTGGACGCCTGCCACCGGTGCGGGCTCGGGGTGATCCTCGACGTCGTCTACAACCATCTCGGCCCCTCGGGCAACTTTCTCGCCCCCTTCGGCCCCTACTTCCACTCCAGCGCCTCCTCCTTCTGGGGGCAGGCGGTCAACCTGGACGGCCCCGGCTCCGACGAGGTGCGCGCCTACTTCGTCGGCAACGCGATGCAGTGGCTGCGCGACTACCACATCGACGGTCTGCGGCTGGACGCCGTGCACGCCCTGCGCGACGACCGGGCCGTCCACCTGCTGGAGGAGATCGCCGCCGAGACGGAGGCGCTGTCGGCGGCCGTGGGCAGGCCGCTGACCCTCATCGCCGAGTCCGACCTCAACGACCCCCGGCTGATGACCCCCCGTGAGGCCGGGGGGTACGGTCTGGCGGCCGCCTGGAACGACGATGTCCACCACGCCCTGCACGTGGCGGTGAGCGGGGAGCGGCACGGCTACTACGACGACTTCCACGGGGCACTGCCCAAGGTGCTGACCCGCGCCTACTACCACGACGGGACCTACTCGTCCTTCCGGGGGCGGTCCCACGGCCGGTCGGCGGCCCACCTGCCCGGCTACCGCTTCGTCTGCTGCGCGCAGAACCACGACCAGATCGGCAACCGCGCGGAGGGCGACCGGCTGGCGCCCGAGGCGCTCCGGCTGGCCGCCGGGCTCCTGCTGACCTCGCCGTTCACCCCCATGCTGTTCATGGGGGAGGAGTGGGGCGCGCGCACGCCGTTCCTGTTCTTCACAGATCACGTCGAGCCGCACCTGCGCGAGGGCGAGGCCGATCGGCGGCGGCGGGAGTTCGTCGGCTTCGGCTACGACGACTGGGCGGAGAAGGCCCCCGATCCCGGTGAGGAGCTGACGTTCCTGCGCTCCAAGATCGACTGGAGCGAGCTGGACGACGACGCCCACCGGGCACATCTCGACTGGTACCGGGCCCTGATCGCGCTGCGCCGGGCACACCCCGAGCTGACGGACCCGAGACTGGATCGGGTCCGGGTCGACCACGGCGAGTCCTGGCTGGTCGTCCACCGGGGAGGGCTCAGGGTGGCGGCCAACCTCGGTCCGGTGCCGCTCACCGTCAGGCTCGGGCCAGGACGGTCCGCGCCCGGCCACATTCTGCTCGCCTCGGAGGCGTCGGCGACGGTGCGGGGAGAGGAGCTGTCCCTGCCCGCCCGCTCCCTCGCGGTGGTGAGGCTGAATCCGCCCGGCTGACCGCCGCGGTGGCCACAGGCTCAGGCGGTCACCTGGCGCCCGCCTGAGCCACCACCCGCCCCGCCTGCCGGTAGGCCGCGGGGTGGTGGGCCGGCGGCCGCATCTTGTGCCGGGCGTGGAAGGACACCGGGTCCCGGGGTCGCCGGTCGCTCTTCAGCAGTGCGCGGGGAGCCGGAGGCGGGCGAAGATCCGCTCCATGACAGCCGTTCACGCCGCGGCCGGGGTGAGGATGTCGGACAGGCGGCGCAGACCGCGGGCGGTACGGGCCTTGACCGTGCCGAGCGGGACGCTCAGCCTCTCGGCGATCTCCCGCTGGGTCAGGTCGCCGTAGTAGGCCAGTTCGATCGCCTGGCGCTGTGACTCGGGCAGCTTGGCCAGCGCCCGGCGCACCTGGTCGCGCTCGGCCATGCCGTCACCGTCGGCCCTGCCGTCGTCGCCGGCCGGATCCGCCACCACGTCCAGCGGCACCGTACGCAGGGTGCGCGTCCGAAGCTGGTCGACCGCGCGCTTGTGCGCGATGCCGAGCATCCAGGCGGGGAGGCTGCGGGCCGGGTCGAAGCGGTGCCGTGACCGCCAGACCTCGGCGAACACCACCTGCTGAAGGTCCTCGATCTCCTGCTGCGGTACGAATCGCCGCAGGTAGGAGCGGATGAGGGAGCCGTGGGCGCGGAAGCACTCGGCCAGGGCCGCATCGTCGCCCTCGGCGAACCGGATGTTCAGGGTGTCCGTCATGACGCCTCCGCTCACCGAGAAAACTTATTCAAAACCTATTCATACCTGGCCGGTCAACGTGATCGCAAGCAGGGGCACGGTGGCACGCCGATCAACGGGAGGGAGAAGGAGGATCCGGCCCGCCGGTGGAAAGGCCGAGCTCAGGCCAGGGCGGTGAGGACGCGGCTGAGCGCGTCCTGGAACGACGTGACGTGGGGGACCGACGCCGGCAGCCCCTCCCGCCAGCCCATACCGCCCGCGACGACCAGGCTCGGCGGGCGGAGCACGGGCAGCGACGCGAGCGGGGCGGGGTCACCGGTGGCGGACAGCTGGGACCAGACGAAGACCACCGAGGGGCCCAGCCGGCGCATCGCGTCCGCCAGCGCCGGGTAGGGGGTCCTGGCGCCCAGCACCCGGGTCTCCACCTGGTGCTCGGTGGTCAGCGTGGCGGCCAGTGCGTAGATCGGCAGGCTGTGCTGCTCGTCCTCGGCGCAGGCGAGCAGCACGGGGCGGGTGTTGACCGGCCGGGCGGGGCGTGCGGTGAGCCGGATCAGCGCCGCCAGCAGCCGGTCGGAGAACAGGTGCTCGATCTCGACGCTCGCGCCGCTCTCGGCCTGGCGGTCGCAGATCGTCTCGAAGACCGGCATCACCAGCCGCTCCCAGGTCCACGGCACGCCGTGCCTGGCCAGCGACGCCTCTATCCAGTCGTGGACGGTTCGGCTGTCCAGCGTCATCGCCGCCCGCGCCAGCATCGCCGCCGTGGGGATGCCGGGCCGCTCCGCCAGGGGAAAGGAGGGGATCTCCTCGGTGCCCACCTCCGGAGCCGCCGGTGGGACGGCCTCGATCCGCAGGACCTCCCGTGCCGCGTCGGAGGGGGGAACCCCGCTCCTGATGAGCCGGTTCATCTCCTCCAGGCGCCACAGGTCGCGGGTGTCGTAGCGTCGATGCCCCCCGGGGCTCCGGCGGCTCGGGCCCACGCCGTAGCGTAGGTTCCAGGTCCGCAGCGTGGGGGCGGGCACGCCGAGGCGTCGTGAGACGGCGCCGATGCCGTATCCCGGCTCCTCATCAGCGGTCACCTGTCGCTGCTTTTCCATCTCATCCCATTTCAAGCCCGCTACTGCCGTACCAGCGTGACAGGCGACACGAGCGGTCGCTCCCTGGACATTCCTTCGAGTTCCGAGCCCCCGGCGGATGCAACCGGCGGAGCGTGACCCGGCGAAAGGAAAACGTGACCGATACTGTGATCGTTTTGTTCAGCCGTGACCTCCGGGTGCACGACCACCCGGCGCTCGCCGCCGCGTGCGAGCGCGCACGTCATGTCATACCACTCTTCGTCATCGACCCCGACATACCCGCCGGCAACCGCCTGGGATTTCTCGCCGAATGCCTCGCCGACCTGCGCGGATCGCTCCGTGAGCGGGGCGGTGAGCTGGTCGTGCGCAGGGGTGATCCGGTCGCGGAGACGATGCGCCTGGCGGGGGAGTCGAGGGCCGGGGCGGTCCACGCCACCATGGACGTCAGCGCCCTCGCGCACCGCAGGCAACGGCGCCTGGCGGCGGAGTGCGAGCGCGCGGGGGTGGAGTTCCGCACCTTCCCCGGCCTGACGGTCGTGCCGCCGGACGCGCTCAGGCCGTCGGGTGGCGGTGACCACTACCGGGTCTTCACCCCCTACTGGCGGGCCTGGAGCCGGCGACCACGCAGGGAGGTACTCAAGGCACCCGGTGTGGTCCGTGTCCCCGGGGCCCTGAGCCCCGGCAGGCTACCCGAACCCGGGCACGAGACGTACGAGCTGTTCAGGGGTGGTGAGAGGGTCGGGCGCCGGAGAATGGAGCAGTGGTTGAGACACTGCGTGGACGACTACGCCGACGGCCACGACGACATGGCGGGCAACCGCACCTCCAGGCTCAGCCCCTACCTGCGCTTCGGCTGCGTCTCGCCGCTGGAGTTGGAGGCGCTGGCCAGGGAGGCCGGGGACACCGGCGAGTTCGTCAGGCAGCTGTGCTGGCGGGACTTCTTCCATCAGGTGGCACGGGCCTTCCCGCGGATCAACCGGGACGACTACCGCCCGCGCGGGCACGAGTGGCGCGACGACGACCACGCGGCGCAGGCGTGGAAGGAGGGCATGACCGGAATCCCCATTGTGGACGCCGGGATCCGGCAGATGCTCGCCGAGGGCTGGATGCACAACCGGGCCCGCCTGATCGTGGGTTCGTTCCTCGTCAGGCGGCTGCGGGTCGACTGGCGTGTCGGGGCCGACCACTTCTTCGAGCGGCTGCTCGACGGCGACGTGGCCAACAACTACGGCAACTGGCAGTGGGTCGCGGGGACCGGCAACGACACCCGGCCCAACCGGCCCGTCAACCACATCCGGCAGGCCAAGAGGTACGACCCGGACGGCGAGTACGTCCGCCGCTACGTCCCCGAGCTCGCCGCGCTGCCGAAGCGGGTGATCCACGAGCCGTGGAAACTTCCCTCGGGCGTCCCCGGCTACCCCGCGCCGCTCGTCTCCGTGGACTGAAGTGAGTGCTCCGGTGCCGAGAACCCCGCCGGTGGGCGGTCTTTCCGGCCGGAAAGTCCCCCCCCCCCCGGGGGGGAGGGGGGTGGAGCAAGTGGGGGGGGGGGTGGACGC
>NZ_JBEOZN010000196.1:0-14612 GCF_040298085.1 Streptosporangium sp. NPDC001681
AGGGAGCCGCAGCGTGCTGCGGTGACCGACGACAACGCGGCGAGGCGCCGCCTGACCGACCGCGGTAGGCAAAAGATCCGCAGGACAGGGCCTAGGTGGGGATCGTGGGATCCCCGGCGGCCTCCCGCAGCGCGGCGAGTGCCTCTTCGGCTGATCCGCCGAGCCTGATCACCTCGGCGAGATAGACGGAGGCGTGCCGCCGGATCAGGTCGGCCCGCGCCACCCAGGGCTTGGACTGGGGAAGTACGCGGGTGCCGTCGCCGCGCTTCGCGGTGACGTGACCGGACTGTTCGAGCTCCTTGTAGGCCCGGGCCACCGTTCCCGCGGCCAGTCCGAGGTCGGCCGCGAGCTGGCGCACTGGCGGCAGCCGGGCGCCCGCCTCCAGAACCCCGCAGCCGATCAGTTCGGCGAGTTGCGCGCGGACCTGCTCGTAGGGGGGTGAGGGGCTGGTGACATCAACCTTGATCATGAAACCTTGACTTTAGGCGAGGAGAGCAGCTCGGCGAGATACCAGATCGCCGAACCTGCGGCCAGGAACGCGACCCCGATGAGGGCGGGGGGCGCGGTCATACTCCAGTCGGGAAGGTAGGCGCTGTTCTTGACGGTGCCGGCGGCGATCAACGCGATGCCGCTCAACGGCAGTGCCACGCAGAGCCCGTAGGCCGCGGTGACGACCCGTGCGGAGTGGGCACGCTGTGCTTCGTCCACCGCCCTGGTGGCCGGATCGAGGCCTGGGCGGCCACGCCGGACGATGCGGTGCAGCACCAGGGCGGAGAGCACCAGCGCGACCGCCAGCGCGGCCAGGATCGGCCATGCGTAGAACCAGCCGGGCCACGGGCTGGTCGACTGGCGAACCATGCCGTCCGGGCTGAAGGTGGACAGGGTCCGCCCGGGCCGGCCCAGATCATCGGCGCTCGCCGTGGCGACGGTGACGGTCAGCAGCCCGACAGTGATCACCGACAGCGTGGCGGCCAGCGACGTGGAGAACCTGGGCAGGTAGTGGCGAATCCTCCGGGTCTCCAGTGACGCGTCCCGGATCGGGCCGCCGGGAGGCTTGGCGGCGAGCTCTCCGGCGAGGGTGCCCAGGATGAGGCAGAGTCCCAGGACCGGGGCGGCGAGCATCGGTCCGCGCCCGAGGGCGCCGGTGTCGGCGATCAGTCCGGCGGCGACGATTCCGGCCACCAGGCCGATGACCCTGGCCAGCAGGGCCCGCCGCGCGGTGGTCCGCAGTGCGCGAAGGCCGTCATCGACCGGCAGCCATACGGTCCGTGCCATGGACACCAGCACGGAGATGAGCACGACCGCGAGAGTCAGGAGGATCAGGGCGATGAACGGGATACCGATGGACATGCGACTCCTTGTATCAACAAAGCGATACAAATAGTCGCACGCCCTGTTCGCTTGTATCAAATCATTGATACAAGTCGCCGTTCCGCTCGGAGGGGTTGATCCCGGGTCTGAGACCTCCGGTCAGAGGTCGCCCGCGAGTCCGAAGCCGCGAGTCCGAAGCCGGCGGGGCCGCGCCCGAGGTCCCTGGTCAGAGGTCGGCGGCGAGGCGGAAGCCGGTGTTGCCCGAGCTGCTGTCCGGGGTGTTGGAGCTCCGGGCGGCGACCCGGTAGCGGTTGCAGTAGGAGTCGTGGCACAGGTAGGAGCCGCCCCGTATCACCCGCGAGGTTCCGGTCTCGGGTCCGCGAGGATCCTCAAGCGGCCGGGAGAGATGGTCGGTGCCGAACCAGTCCGCGCACCACTCCCAAGCGTTGCCGACCATGTTGTGCAGGCCGTAGCCGTTGGGCCGGTACGACGGGTAGTTGCGCTCGGCGAGCGTCTCGGCGGGCAGCGCGACGCCGGTGTGGTCGAGGATGGTGCGGAACAGGTCGCAGTGGGTGACCATCTCGGACCTGGACTGGTCGCCGAGCAGCGCGCCCGGCCGGTTCAATCGACGGTGTCCCTGATGCGGCGATGAGCGGTCCGAACCTGCGGATCCGCCCGGGCGGCGTGCCGATCCGCGACACCGCACCCACGAACGGGCATGGGAACGTCGTGTGCGCCGACGGCGATCCGGGTCCCTCGGAACCGCTCCTCGGGGGCGACCAAGGCATGCCCCGATGAGGTCCGCCCCTCTCCCTCGCGCGATCACGGCCGGCGTGGCCGTGCCGTGAGGGGCGCCGGTCTCCGTTCCGTGCTCGCGTGCGTCGGGGCGAACGGCCCTTTGGTCAGGGGGACTTCGCGAGCGACGGCAGGGTACGCGAACAGCGGAGCTCCAGCCCGTGAAAGTCCTTGGGCTGGAGCTCCGCTTCTTCGTTCACGGCCGGTCCGACCGGTGAGACGCGTTTGACCGCGCGGTTCTGCCGTCCGGTGTTCTGTTCGTGGTTATCGGCAGAACCTGTCGTAGCCGTCGTCGTAGCCGTCCAGCCAGCCTCTGTCGTAGTCACTTATTCTTAGTGCGAGGCCGGGCAATTCTCCTGATTTCGCCCGCGGCCTTGAGCAGTCCTGGCCGGCGGCCCGGTAGCCGTCCCGGTAGCCGTTCCAGTACCCCCCTCTCGGGTCCCTGGCCGGTGGGGTCGGCTCCGTCACCCTGGCCGGCAGGGTGCTCACCGCCGGTGACGCGGGATCCGGCGCGGCCGAGGCGGGTGAGATCGAGACCGGTCCGAGGGCCAGGACCGCGAGAAGCGCCGGACCGAGAACCATCAGCTGTCGCTTGCCGTACATGGGTTCCTCCTCTGAATGGCCGCGAGTGTGAATCACTTGGCGGCCATGGGCACCAGGCACGATATAAGGCGAACCGTTTACGGCAAGGGATCTGATTGCTCGCTTTCTCATTCTTGAAGTAGGTATGGGCGAAGCCAATTTCCCCGGGATTTCTGTTTGTTCCGGCGGCTTCCGGGAAACCGCGTACTGGACTCGGCCGCGAGATCTCCCAGGACGTGAACCGGCCGGCCACGGCAACTGGAAGAGGAGCGGGGTTGTCGACGCCCCGCTCCTCTTCTAGCCGTTGCCATGGTTATGGCTAATGACCACATCGGCTGCATCTGCTCCCACCACAGTGGTCCGGTGCCTGGTCGGAGGTGAGATCGACGATGGGCTCGAACACGAATGTTTGATCGGTGCTGACATCGACCGGTGTCTCTGTGCTCATGGGCTTCCTTTCACAGTGTGACCCGCTGTGGGCGGACCACAGCTCGACGACCCGTTGCCGGGCCGATTTCCGCGCCGTTCGAGTGACCTCGGTGAGGTCGGCGCGGAGCCTGATGGGGATGGCCCTCCAGGAGCCCTCTCAGTAACGGTCAGGGGTGAGGTTCAGCACGCCGGCCGCCGCGAACCGGGTGAGCATGCCGGTGACCTGGTCGGAGTCGGCGCCGACCGCCGCGATCACCTCCGCGACGTTCCGGGTGCCGTCGCAGCGGCTCAGCAGGGCGGCGGTGGCGTCGTTGATCCGGTAGACCCGGATGGCCGGCTCACCCCACCGGCGTTGCAGCAGGATCGACGTGTGCCGGGCGGGCAGTCGCGAGGGCGGCACCTCGGCGGTGACGTCGTGATCGAAGGAGGCGATCCGGACGGTGGGGGAGACGCCGAGCATCCCCCGTACCGGTCCGTCCGGCGCGCGGACCGGTTCTCCGGCTGCCTGGGCGGCCCGCCGGTCACCGGAGAGTTGCCCGCACAGCAGTTCATAGCGGGCGAAGTCAACCAGTGGCGCCGGCACCCGGCCGTCGATCCACGTCACCAGTTGCCCGGCCTCCCCGGAATCCACAACCCCCTCGCCCGGTCGCGGCCGGCGAACGGTGGCGGCGGCGAACCCGTCCAGCAGCTCCGGATGGTGGGCCTTCAGCTCGGCGGCGGTGGCGGGCAGGCAGGCCGTCACCTTCTGTACCAGCTTGCTGCGGACGCTCTCGCCGGTGACCCGGAATCCCGCGGGGGAGGCGCCTGCCAGCATGGCCAGCTCGGCGTCGCTCAGCCCGTAACGGTGCCGCAGCCGGGCAGGATGCTCACGCAACGTCGCCAGCTCGGCCTCGCGGGTCAGCACCGCGGCCAGGGCCTCCAGCAGGCCCATCAGGCGCTCCCTGCCAGGAGGGTCCGGGCCCGGTCGATCTCCGCCAGCAGCTCGTACGGATCATCGGGGAAGTTCCGGTCCCGTTCCACCAGGGTGGCCTGAACGGTGGTGCGGCCCACCAGTTCGGCCAGCAGCTCCCACACCCGGGGCGGTACCGGTTCACCATGGGTGTCGAGGGACGGCTCGCCGTCGCCTGAGTCCTCACCGCCCGCCAGGTGCACCTGCGCCACCCGCTCCACCGGGATGGTGCCGAGGAACTCCAGCGGATCGAAATCGTGATTGCGGGCGTTGATGTCGAGATTGGTCAGGTCCAGTAGCAGATGACACTCGCAGTTCTCCATCACCTCGGCGATGAACTGCGCCTCGCTGAGCGGGCCGGCCAGATCCACGTAGTAGGTGATGTTCTCCAGCAGGAACGGCGCCCCCACCGCGTCCTGCACCTTCTGCGCCCGGCGTCCCAGCCGGCGTGCCGTCTCCCGGGTACGGGGCAGCGGTACGAGCACCCCGAGCGCCACCTGATCGGTCCGGGTGAAACAGAGATGGTCGCTGAACCACGGCGCGTCGACCTCGGCGACCAGAGCCGCCAGCGCCTCAAGGTAGTCCCCGTCGACCTCGCGGTCCGACCCGATGGACATCTCCACCCCGTGCGGCACGATCGGGAACCGGGTGGCCAGCGCGCGCAACCGTTCCCGCCTGTCGGCCGGGGCGAACAGGAAGTGCTCAGTGATCACTTCCAGCCAGTCGATCCGGTCGGCATGCTGGTCGATCATCTCTGCGAGCTCGGCCCGGTAACCCAGGCCTGAGCCCAGCTCGCGCAATCCGAACACCGTGCACCCCCAAGATCCAGCGTGTGTCGCCATCCAGGGATCTCGCGTTGCCAGCCAGTCCGTCAGTACTCCCGAATGATTCCCGAGCCCGTTCCCACCACACTCCCCAGGCAGACAAATGCTGAATTATGCCGAAAAAAGCGGATATGCATAGAAATGTGGAAAACGTTGATGATGAGTTGTCGGCGGCTGCGAAGATCTAATCTTCGAAAGATCTTGGATATGCGGGCCGGGGATCCCTTCCCCGTTTCCAGGCGGAAAGGCGCCTCGTGAGGTGGCCGCGTCGAACCCGCCACCCGTCGCCGCGAACGGTGGCCGGGGCGGCGGCTCGGCGCCTGGCGGGTGCCGCCGGTCAGGGGGCCTGGAGCAGGGCGTGGGCGAGCTGGCCCGTGACCCGGTTCTCCCACTGCTTCGTGGTCCACGCGCATTCGCGGGTCATGACGAGGAACAGGTCCGCTGAGAGCAGGGCGACGGTGATGTCGACGACGTGCCTGAGGGGGTGGCCCTGGTCGCCGCAGTGGAAGTAGACGGTCGGGGCCGACACCCCGGCGGCGTCCGCGATCTCCTGAAAGGTCGTCCCGGTGTGGCCGTGGGTGACGAACAGCCCGTGCGCGGCTTCGACGACGCGGAGTCTGGTCTGCGCGGACCTTCGGTTCCGGCCGTTGACCTCTGACGCCGAACTATGGTCACACTTTAAAGTGTGATCTCAACAACTTCATATCCGCGTCGGCGCCTCCGCCGGCCGGGAAGGGGGGACCGATGACGGCCCTGGGCGGATTCCACCACGTCAAACTGCCGGTCTCGGACGTGCGCAAGAGCATCGAGTGGTACGGGCGGGTGCTCGGCCTTGACGTGGCGATCGAGTTCGTCGAGGCGGGCGTGCTGCGCGGTGTGGCGCTGCGCGACCGGGACGGCACCCTGATGCTGGCGCTGCGCGAGGAGCCCCGGCTGGCCGGGGAACTGCGGGGGTTCGACCCCGTCGCACTCGGCGTGCCGACCTACGACGCGCTGGTGGAGTGGTCGGATCACCTCGAGGCCGTCGGCGCCGCCCACTCCGGAATCGCCGAGGCCAGCATCGGATGGCTGATCAGCGGGGTGACCGACCCCGACGGCATCGAGATCCGCCTCTACACCCTGCAGAAACGCGGGTAAACCCACCGCGGACCACCGTCCCGGCCGGTTCACGCCGTCAGCAGCAGGATGCCGGTGACGGGCAGGGCGGCGACCTTGGCGGTCTCAAGGACGATGTAGGCGTGGTGGCCCATGGCCGGCACCATCCCGAGCCAGACGAACGTCACGCCGGTGGCGGCGGCCGGTGCCGGGGTCATCCGTGGATCCCTTCTCTTTCGCGGGCGTTGCCGGTCACCGGGTGCCGCCCGCTGTCGTGAGGTGCGCGAGGCACAGGTCGGGTTCGGCGAACGGGACGAGCCGGTCCACGGTCACCTGGGCGCCGAGCGCCGCCATCGCCCCCCGCATCAGCCCGAGGTGCAGCGGGCAGATCACCGCGGCCCGGGTCTCGACCAGCTCGACGAACGGGCAGTGCCGCAGCCCGATCTGCCGAGGATCGCCCGCCGGCCGTTCCTCCGGCGCGAACCCGAGGTCGTCGAGCAGCCGTACCAGCTCGCGCACCGCCTCCTCGCGGGGGAGAGCGGCGGACGGAGCGGGCCGGTCGACCAGAAAACCGCCCCAGGCGCGTCCGGCCTCGGTGGCCCTGGCGGCGGGGTCCGGGGCGGCGGCCAGGTCGCCGGCCAGGATCTCGGCGAGCAGGCGGTAGTTGCGCGGTCCGCCGAGATCCATCCCGGGCCGCGCCCGGAACACCAGGGGCGGCCGGCCGGGACCGGCGGGCGCGGCGTGGACCCGCTCGACCTGGCCCGTCTCCGCCAGGGCGTCGAGATGGAACCGCACCGTGTTGGGATGAACGTCGAGTCGCGCGGCGATGTCGCCGATGCCGAGCGGTGAGGTGGATTCGCGGAGCATCGTCAGGATGAGCCCTCGACGGCCGGTCGCCTGTGCCACGGGGCGTTCGGCGGCCCACGCCGGCGTCTCGGGGCGCCGGGCGTCTCGTGCGGGCGCCCCTTCGGGCGGCGCGCCGCCCGAGCCGTCGGTGTCATCGGTCCCATGAGGTTTCCATCGCCCGGCCACGTCCGCCTCACGCCCCCTGTGGCGGCAGCGCCGTGACCATCGCGGTGTCGACACCCAGCGCGCCGATCTTGGCCGCGCCGCCGGGCGATCCCAGGGGAGCGTCCCGGCCGGGCAGGGTCTCGGTGAAGAACCGCTCGTTGTCGGCCAGGTAGACGCCCAGCGAGGCGGGGAGATCGTCCTCGTAGTAGATCGCCTCGACCGGGCAGACCGGCTCGCACGCACCGCAGTCGATGCACTCGTCCGGGTTGATGTAAAGGCTCCGGCCGCCCTCGTAGATGCAGTCGACCGGACACTCCTCCACGCAGGCCAGGTCCTTCTCATCCACGCAGGGGAGCCCTATCACGTAGGTCATGTCCCGAGTTTACACAAAAGAAAATTGTATAAATAGGCCCGATGAGAGGAACGCGATGCCCGACCACACGGTGACCGGGGCATGAGCCCGTACGATCATCGGCGGGTATGGCCGGAGCGGTGACGACAGAGGTGTGGCGCGGGCGTTAACGCCGTTGTTACCGGTGGTCGGATACGACTTCGATCATGCGGATACTGGTGGTGGAGGACGAGCGGGATCTGGCCGACCTGGTGGCCGTGGGGTTGCAGCGGCACGCGATGGCGGTGGACGTGGTCTACGACGGCGAGGCCGCGGTGGAACGGCTGGCCGTCAACGACTACGACGTGCTGGTGCTGGACCGGGACCTGCCCGGGATACCCGGCGACGTGATCTGCCGGGATCTGGTGCGGGCCGGGGCACGTACCCGCATCCTGATGCTGACCGCGGCCGCGTCGGTGCCCGAACGGGTCACGGGGCTGGGGTTGGGGGCCGACGACTACCTGCCCAAACCCTTCGACTACACCGAACTGGTGGCGCGGGTGCGGGCCCTGGGACGGCGCAGCCAGGCGCCGCTGCCACCGGTGCTGGAACGGCACGGGATCGTGCTGGACCCCCAGCGGATGCAGGTCTCCCGCGACGGCCGCTTCCTGAGGCTGTCGCTGAAGGAGTACGCGGTGCTCGAAGTGCTGATGCGGGCGAACGGGAGCGTGGTGAGCGCCGAGACGCTGCTGGAGTCGGCCTGGGACGAGCACGTCGACCCGTTCACCACCGTGGTGCGCGTCATCATCAGCCGGTTGCGCGCCAAGCTCGGCGACCCGCCGTGCATCAGGACCGTGCCGGGCGCCGGGTACCTGCTTTGACCCGGCTTACGGTCTGGGAACGCGCGGCGCCGGATGTCCGCCGTGACCCGGCGTACGATCTGGGAACTCCGCCGTGACCCGGCACGCGGCCTGGAAACCCTTCGGCACGGTACGAGCGCGCCTCACCCTGCTGTACACCGGCCTGTTCCTGGTCACCTCGACGATCCTGCTCATCGTGGTGAACCTGCTGCTCACGAGCACGCTGGAGAGCCGGGTCAGCTCCATCGTGGAGGACTTTCCGCCCTTCGGCGAATTCCCCGCGCCGAGGGCACCCGGGGCGCCCGGGTGCCCCGGGTGCCTGGTGCGGCCCGAGGTCGTCGACACCATGAACGCTCTGTCCGGTGCGGTGCTGCGGTACCAGTGGACCGTCAGCGCGATCGTGATCGCCGTGCTCACCGTCGTCTCGGTGGTCGCGGGCTGGTGGCTGGCCGGGCGGGTGCTGAGCCCGCTGCGGCACATCACCGCCACCGCGCACCGTCTCTCCCTGTCCAACCTGCACGAGCGGATCGCGCTGGCCGGTCCCCGCGACGAGCTCACCGACCTCGCCGACACCTTCGACGCGATGCTGGAACGGCTGGAACGGTCGGTGGACAGCCAGCGCCGTTTCATCGCCAACGCCGCCCACGAACTGCGGACTCCGCTGGCCGTCCAGCGGGCCGCGATCCAGATCGGGCTGGACGACCCGCTGCCGGGCCGGCTGATCCCGGTACGGGAGAAACTGCTGACCGCCAACCGGCGGACCGAGCGGCTGATCGACTCGCTGCTCCTGCTCGCCCAGGCGGAACACGGCCCAGACAGTATGGAGCCGGTGGCCCTCGACGCGCTGATCCGCCAGACGGTCGAGGAGACGGCCGCCGACGGTGCCGTCATGGGTGTCGTCATCACCTCGGACACCCGGCCGGTCGTCGTCGCGGGTGACCCGGTACTGCTCGGCAGGCTCCTGACCAACCTGCTGCAGAACGCGGTCCGCTACAACCGTCCCGGCGGGACCGTGCACGTCGGCCTCACCGAGGCGGGTGTGCTGACCGTCCGCAACACCGGCCCGGACGTGCCCGCCGAACGGATCGCCGAGCTGTTCCAGCCGTTCCGCAGGCTGCACTCCCGGACCCGGAGCGCCGACGGCGCCGGTCTCGGTCTGTCCATCGTGGCCTCGATCGCCCAGGCCCACCACGCCGCTCTCGCCGCCCGGCCCAACCCCGGTGGCGGCCTTGAGCTGACCGTGAGGTTCCCCGTCCCCAGCACCGGAACGGAGCCCGGCAGCCGCCGGGCTCCGTGATCGAGGAGGGCCTACTTCAGCAGGGTCAGGGCCTTCGCGACGCCCGGGTCGCGTCCGGCGGACAGGTCCGCGGAGGTCATCGGGGCCTGGTGGTCGGGGGCGACGCCGATGGTGTTGACGACCTCCCGGTTCGCTCCGATCTCGTGGACCCTGGGCAGGATGAGGATGCTGCCGTCGTCGAGCAGATAGCCGGCTCCGGGGCCGGACACCGCGCCGGCGGTACGGGTGCCGACCAGGGTGCCGAGGCGGAGATCCTTGACCGTACTGGTGAAGGAGTCGCACGCCGAGGCGCAGTTGCGGTCGATGAGCGCGACCAGGGGCAGGCCCAGCAGTGGCACGGTGTCGTCGCTCCGGTTGGCGGTGCAGCGGTCGCGCACGTCGCACCAGTAGCTGGTGGCCTTGCCGTGCGACCAGGCGCCGAGCAGCCTGGCGACCTCCTGCGGGCTGCCGCCGCCGTTGCCACGCAGGTCCAGCACCACCCCGCGCAGGGTCGCCTGCTCGCGCAGGGAGGCGATGGCCTGCAGGACCTTGTCCGCCGCGCCGGGGAAGAAGGCCGGCAGCGCGACGTAGGCGACGGCGCCGGACAGCAGCCTGGAGTCGACCTTCGGCTCCGGCCCCGAGACGGGCGCGGGCGTCACCGAGGCGGTGACGGTGCCGCCGGTGGAGGGACGGCGCAGGGTGAGCCGGATCGCCTTCCCCGCCGGGGGCCTGATGATCCCGTCAAGGACCCCCTGGGAGAGCACCCCGTTGACGAAGAGCGGCACCTCGTCGACCGCGACGAGCTCGTCGCCCGGCCGGATCCCCGCCTTGGCGGCCGGGCCGTCAGGAAGAACGTCGGTGACGAAGGCCGGCGGGGTGGCCGCCGGATCGGCCACTCCCGGAGGACGGATGCCGGAGAGACGGGCGCCGAGCGACACTCCGTCAGGAGTCGGACGACCCCAGTTCGCGTGGTTGTCGTCGAGGCTCTTCACCATGCCCCGCATCGTCGCCTCCGCGACCGCCTGCCGTACCTCGGGGTCGGCCGGCAACGTGTCGACGACCTTCTGGTAGACGGTGCGGAACGCGGCCCAGTCGGCGTCCTTGCGGCCGGTGAGCGCCGGCAGCGTCGCGTTCGGCCGATCCAGCCCGCGGCGCTGCAACTCCTGGGTGAGCGCGGTGAACGCGGGCACCAGCAGCGCGCGGGGGTCCAGGACCGGACCGCTGTAGTAGTTGGCGAAGACGCAGCGGTACGCCTGCTCGATGGTGGTGACGGTGGTCGGCTTCAGCGCCGGAGGTCCGGACGGGCCGGACGGGGGCGTGCACGCCGGTGGCCGGCCGCCGGCCGCGCGGTCGGCGCTCGCGCCGGTGGCCCCGGAACCGATGAGGGCGGCCAGCGCGACCGCGACGACGAACGATTTCCTGTTTCTCATGCCGCCGAGCATCGCGATCATGCCGTTGCCGGGATGTGAACGCGAACGTTAACACCGCCGTAGCGGTCCCTCCGGTAGGGAGCACCGCGCTCGGGCGGGGTGATCCACCCGGCCGCGGCGGGTCAGCCCGGAGCCTGGCCGAGGGCGGTGGCCAGATCCTCCCCGGCCCATCCGGTGCCGTCTCTCCAGATCGTCGCGATGTCGAAGGCGGTGGTCAGCATCGCCGGCGCCCATGCGGGCTCGGGGGCCTGGGGGAGCACGAGGAAGAGGTGCTCCGCGCGGTCCCCGCCGACGTGCTGGACCTCCATGATCCGCAGTATCGCCTCGCGCATCCGCTCGTAGGTGTGCCCGCCCTCTCCCAGGACCTCGTACAGGACCGCTCCCCGCGGACCCTTGCAGGTGATGTCGGCGAGAGGGGACTGCGAGGGGGCGAGCCTGGCCCCGTGCAGCTCGGCGATGAGCCGGTAACGTACCTGCTCGTGGACGTGGCACTGCCTGTCGGCGCCGACCCGCTCCTCCAGTGAGGAGGCGAAGGACCGGAAGCTCTCATCCGTGGCCGGGGTGTCGGGCCTCATCGTGATGTTCTCCTCGGCGCTGGTGGGTTCCTCCGGTACGGGGTGTGCCGATCCGTTCTGCGCGGTGATCGTGGCAGTGGCCGGTTTCCCGGGCATGGTGAGCGTTGAGATGGCGAGTTCTTTCGGTACGGGGTGTGCCGACCCGTTCTGCACCGTGATCGTGGCAGTAGCCGGTTCTTCCGGCGCCGCGAGCGCCGGCGCCTCCGGTCCGCTCAGCACCTCGGGGAGCGGCGCCGCGTGGACGACGGTGAGCGACTGGGTGCACCTGGTGATCGCCACATAGAGCCGGCGCGGTCCCGCGGGCCCCTGGTCGGCGATGGCGGCGGGTTCGACCACCACGACGTGGTCGAACTCCAGGCCCCTGGCCATGGTCGCGGGCAGCACGCTCACCGGTGGCACGTCGTCCGCCGCGACGGTTCCCTGCAGCGCCGCTACCTTCCGCTCCAGCTCCTCCAGCAGCGCGGTGCCGTCGGGGGCGATCAGCGCGACCGACCGCGACCGCTCCAGGTCGGCCGTGGCGAGATCCAGCGCCCGCGCGAGGGCCTCGTCCGCCAACCGCTCGGGTCCGGTCCGCGCGATCGTCAGCGAGGTCTCGTCGGCGGGGCGTACCGACACCGGGACCGTGGTGGACAGGGACACGGCCCTGGCCAGCGGCGCCGCGAACCGCATGACCTCGTCGGGGACCCGGTAGCCCACGGCCAGCTCGGCCAGGTGCCAGCCGTCGCGCCCGCTCAGGATTCCGGCGAGCCGTCCCCACACGTCGTACTGGCGGGCGCCGGTGGTCTGGGCGAGGTCGCCGAGCACGGTCATCGAGCCGCCGGGGCAGCGGCGGGCGATGGAGCGCGCCTGCATGGGGGTGAGATCCTGGGCCTCGTCCACCACGATGTGCCGGTAGCGGCGCGGCTCGTCCCCGGACAACAGGTGGCGCAGCTCCTCAAGGCAGACGAGGTCGTCGAGAGTCCAGGGCTCCTCGGAGGCACGGCTCACCCGGGGGCGCAGCACCGCCTCCCGCTCCTGTTCGGTCAGCACGCCGGGAGCCGCCGCGTGGATCGCGTCCGGGTCGTTCAACGTCCTGCGCAGGATGGTCTCGGCGTTGAGTGCGGGCCACATCGCGTTGATCAGGGAGGCCACCCGGCCGTGCTTCTCGATCCCGGACCGCAGGGCGCCGTCCGGGCGCTGCCCGGGAAGCGCCTTGGCGTACCTGCTCAGCAGGCGGTCGACGAACGTGTCGACGAACTTGCGGCGGCGGACCAGGTAGGGGCCGCTGGAGTCGCGCGCCTCGACGGCGAGCGCCTCGATCTCGGCGCCGGGAAGCGTCAGCGCGGCTCCCCGGTACGGGGTGCTGAAGACGTCGTCGCTGATGTGCGAGGCCGGCGCCTCGGGCCGGATGCCGCTCTCGACGACGCGGCGCAGCACCTCGGCCATCCGCTCGTCCGACTTGACCAGGTGCGCCGCGGGGGTGTCGACGGCGCGGACCTCGCCGTCCCAGAGCCGCGCCACCTCCACCGTCGCCACCCCCCGGCTGCCGAGCCTCGGCAGGACCTGGCTGACGTAGCGCAGGAACCCCCGGTGCGGTCCGATCACCAGGACGTCGTCCGGGGTGAGCCCCCGGTTCGTCGGGTCCAGCAGCCAGACGACGCGGTGCAGGCCGACCGCGGTCTTGCCGGTCCCCGGGCCGCCCTGCACGACCAGCACCCCCGGCCGTCCGTCGGAGACCAGGTCCAGCTGGTCTCGCTGGATGGTCTCCACGATGTCGCGCATCAGCCCGTCGCGGGCCCGGTCGAGGTCGGCGAGGAGGAAGGCGTCGGCGTTCTCGCCGGGCGGCTCCTCGGTGGGGGAGACGGCCTCGAGGACCTCCTGGAGTCTGCGGTTCGCGACCCGGGGCCGGATGTCGTCGAGGTAGTCGGTCACCGTGCGCCCGTGCAGGCGCAGCTTGCGGCGGAGCCGGATCTCGCCGGGGCGGGAGGCACGGGCCTTCATCCAGCGGACCGCCTGCTCGGTGGTCCAGCTGATCACGACGAGATCGCCCTCGGCGTCGCGGACCGCGCGGCGTCCGATGCGCCAGGTCTCCCGGCCGTCCGGGTCGTCGGCGACGTCGACGCGCATGAAGACGAGCGGTTGCTCGCCGAGGTCGTCCTCCACCCCGAACTCGGGGGGCACGTCCGGGACGAAGGGGAGGCCGGTGTCGGGATGCTCCTGGCCGTGCGTGCTCCTGACCCGGTCGGCGCCGAGCCGTCTGCGCTCGACGCAGTCGTACGCGTGGTCGACGGCGCGCTGCTCCTCGGCGATCACGGCGATGCGCTCCTCGTGCGGGATCACCAGGGCACGGATGCCCGCGCCCGGCCCGCTCGTCTGGTCGCCACTCGCCGCTCCGGCGGCGCGGTCACCACTGGCCGCCAGGGCGACGGGGTTGCCGCCCCGGGTCAGGGTGGCACGGTCGACGCTGCCCATGTTTCCTCCGAGGTCGGTGCCCGGCGGCACTGCTGGACTGGGGTTTCCCGCGACGGGACGCGCGGCCCGAACCGGACCGGAGCGAGGGGACTCCGCTCGGTAATCCGATCGAGTGTGCGCCGCGTCACACTCATGGACCGTAGACCATCTTCCGAGAAATGTGAACTGAACGCACAAAGATTTTTTGTGTGAACCTAAGTCCTGAGTGTTGTCTTCACGATGGACTCTTCCCGGGAGAGCATCCCCGGCCAGGCGCCGGTGGCGTACGGACACCGGTTGTGCGGCGTCCACCCGCGAAACGACCGTGGTCGTCCACCGCCGAGCCGCTCAGCCGCGTGGCAGCCGCCGGAGAGTTACGTTGAAATCATGACGAACTCCTCAATACAGGACACGCGGTCGCGTCGATACTGGGACAGGCAGGCCGACTCGTACGACCGGCGGATGGAGTTCGTCGAGCGCCGCTTCTTCGCCGGCAGCCGTCCGTGGCTGTGCGGGCAGGCGTCCGGCGACACCCTGGAGGTGGCGGTCGGCACCGGGATGAACCTCGCCCACTACCCAGGAGACGTCCGGCTGACCGGGGTGGAGTGGAGCGCCGCCATGCTCGCGGTGGCCCGGGGCCGGGCCGGGGGACACGGGCGGGGGGGCGGCCCGCCGCCCGGCGGCCCGCCCGCCCAGACCAATCCCCACCACCGC
>NZ_JBEOZN010000197.1:0-14451 GCF_040298085.1 Streptosporangium sp. NPDC001681
TCGGTGCCGCCCCGGGCGGTCACCGCGGCAGGCGGGCGGGTGTTCTGGGGGGCGACGCTCCCGCTGAGCGAGCAGGGCAGGAGCGAGCTGGACGTCACCGAGTTGCACCTGGCGGAGCAACCACTGGCCGGCGCGCTGCTCCGGCACGAGCTCGTCGACCTGCAGGCGTCCAGGGACGAGGTCCGGTTGCGTCTGCGGACCTACGACCCCGGCCGGGTACTCGACGGCCGCTCACTGACCGCCTGGCTGCACATCGGCGGCAGGAAGAAGACGATCGCCTCGATCCCCTTCGAGCCGGCACCCGTCGTGACCGAGCCGCCTGAGGGAGCGCGAAAGCGGCGGGGGCTGGAAGGGCAGTGGGACCCGGAGGAGGCGGAGGGCACCCAGATCCCCGAGGGGACGGGCATCCTGGAGGCGACGGTGTCGATCTCCCTGCCCGAGCTGGACTGGCCGGACAACGCCGTCAGGCCACAGGCGGTCACGATCTGGCTCCACGAGGGTGAGCGCCGCAACGCCAGGCCCCTGCTGGCGTCCCCCGGCCTGTCGTTCACCTCCGTGGGCACGGTGGGCACGGGCCGCCTGGTCCTGGAGGCGTCCGCCGACATCCCGTTCCGGCTCGTGGCGCGCAGGCTCGGCCACGTGCCCACACGACGCCTGCCGAGCATGGCGGAGCTCTGCCGGCACCTGCTGTCCGACCTGGCCACCCCCCGCAACCTGGGCCGCTTCTACCGGCTGGTCAGCGCGACGGTGCCGGTCAACCGCCGCCTGGTGCTCTTCGAGTCCGCCGAGGGGAGCGGCTACACCGGCAACCCGCGCTACGTCTACGAGGAGCTGCAGCGACGCGCGGGCGGCCTGCGCGCGGTCTGGTCCCACGCGGGCGTCCCCGAGCGCTTTCCCGAGGACGTCGACCTCGTCCAGCGCGACACCTTCCGCTACGCCTGGACCCTGGCGCGCGCCGGCTACTGGGTGGACAGCCACAACCTCCCCTACTGCTACCGCAAGCGCAAGGGCACCCGCTACCTGCAGACCTGGCACGGCCAGGTGTTCAAGAAGATGGGGCTGGACGAGCCCCGCCACCGGACGCAGCCCGCCCTGGCCAGGAAGTACACCGAGGCGGTGGCGCGCTGGGACATGCTGCTCACCCCGGGCCGCGACTTCCGCCGGGACTTCGCCGAGGCCAGCGGCTTCAAGGGCGAGCTGTTGCACGCCGGCTACCCGCGTACCGACGTGCTGGTGCGGCACGCCGAACCGACGCAACGCGAGCGGGCGCGGCGGGTCAGGGAGTTCTTCGAGATCCCGGCCGGAAAACGGGTGGTCCTCTACGCGCCCACGTACCGCGACAACGGGCGTTTCAGCGGCGAATCACTCCGGATCGACCTGCCGGCCCTCGCCGCCACGCTCCGCCCGGACTGGGTGGTCCTCGTCCGTGCCCACCCCTACGACCGCTTCACGGTGCCCGACCCGCTCGGCTGGCTGGCCCGGGACGCCTCGGCGTATCCCGAGGTCAACGACCTGATGCTGGCCTCCGACGCGCTGGTGACGGACTACTCCTCGATCATGTTCGACTATGCCTGCCTCGGCCGGCCGATCCTCTACTACGTCGACGACCACGAGCGCTACGCCTCCGCCCAGCGGGGGGTCTGCTTCGACCTGGCCGAGGTCGCCCCCGGGCCGCTGCTGCGCGACCCGGGCGAGCTCGCCGCCGCGCTGGAGGAGCTCGGTGAGATCACCGAGCGGTACGGGCGGCGCTACGCGGAGTTCCGCGACCGCTGGTGCGGCCTCGACGACGGGCAGGCGAGCGGCAAGGTCGTGGACGCCTTCTTCCCGGAGGTCGTGCGATGAGAGCGCGAAACGTCATCTTCCTCAGCACCGACGGCGACTCGATGGGCGGGTCCCAGCGGGTCATCCACACCCTGGCCCAGGGCCTCGCCACCCGCGGGCACCGGGTGACCCTGGTCAGTATCAACCCCTCCAGGCAGCCGCAGACCTACTTCGCCGACCCGGTCTACCGGCACGCCACGCTGTACGACACACCCGCCCCCGAGGCCGCCCCCCGCTCGCTCCCGTGGCGCAGGGCGAAGGCGCGGCGGACCCCGGAGGAGATCGCCACCGCCAGGCAGCGGCTGCTCCGGCTGACGGACCGGATCGACGGCGGCTATATGGTCATCGCCTCACCCTGGGCCGCCCACTGGGTCGCCGACCTGCCCATGCCGCACATCGCCAAGATCGGCCAGTACCACCAGTCGTACGCCGAGGCCGTGGACTCCCCGAACCTTCGGTTGATCAAGAAGCACTACGCGCCCCTCGACAAGGCGCTCTTCCTCTGCGACGACTACGCCGCGTCCTTCACCAACCACCGGCTCGCCAACTGCGGGACCATGCTGAACCCGGTCAGCGTCTTTCCCGAGCAGGCCGCCGCGCTGCGCAACCCGCGGATCGTCTCGGCGGGACGGCTGGTCAGGGTGAAGCGGATCGACCTGCTGATCGACGCCTTCGCCGCCGCGGCCCCCGCCGTCGCCGAACCGTGGGAGCTGCACATCATCGGCGACGGGCCGCTCAGGGCGGCGCTGGAGGCGCAGGCCGCCGAGACCGGACTCGGCGGCCGGATCGTCTTCCGCGGGCGGGTCGAGAACGTCGAGGCCGAGTACCTCGACGCCTCCATCGTCACTCTGAGCAGCGACTTCGAGGGGTGGGGGCTGGTCCTCGCCGAGGGCGCGGCCTGCGGGCTGCCCGCCGTGGCCTGCGACGCCTCGGCCGGGGTCAGGACCCTGGTCTCGGACGGTGACAACGGCGTGCTGGCCGAACCGGGGAACGCGGGGAGCTTCGCCGCCGCCCTGGAGCGCCTCATGTCCGACGCCGAGCTGCGCCGGCGGATGGGGGCCAGAGGCAGGGAACGGATGAGGGCCTACCGGCTGCCCCGTGTCCTGGACCGCTGGGAGGCGCTGTTCGACGAGATCGACCGCTGACGCGGGCGCTCATCGCCGGGGCGGCAGGGTTCGTACCTCCCGCAGCAGGAGCGGCACGAACAGGACACCGATGAAGATCGGCGCCACCATGAACCGGAAGTCCGGCGCGGTGTTGGTGAGGATCACGCCGAGCTGCTGCCCCGCGACCACGGCCGCCCCCGCGAGCGCCGCCCCGCTCCCGGTCCGCCGCCACGCGAGCGCGGCCGCCGCGTAACCGAGGTAGCACCAGAAGGGCGCCCGCCAGAGCAGCCACTCAAGCTGCCTGACCGTGCTCGCGTCCAGCGCGGACAGCCCGGCGGCCCGCAGACCGGCGGAGAACGGCCGCTGCCGCATCGCCGAGGCCGCCGGGGTGCCCGCCCAGCCGTCGGGGAGCCGGGGATCGCGCAGCGAGAAGCGATAGAGCTCGCCGCCCGGCTCGCCCGAGGTCGAACCGACCTGCCAGGCGAGCGCGGCACGGCAGATCCGGGCGCTCAGCATCACACCGGGCGCGCGGACCAGCAGCCCGCGCCAGAGTTCCAGCACGTCGGAGATCCGCTGCTCGGCCCGCGAGTGGCTGAAGGCGGGGTCGAAGAAGACGCGCGCCATGGTCTGACAGGTCGCGCCCCGCCGCCAGGCGTGCAGCGGGGCGATCGTGGCGAGGAGCGCCCGCTGCTCGCGGTCGAAGAGCCGGGGGCGCTCCCCGTACGCCACGGCGAGATCGCCGAACACCGTCTGGTAGGCGAACGAGCGGGACGGCGGCGCGATGCCCATCGCCGGGTAGCCGGCGCCCAGCAACAGCAGCGGCGCCGCCACCGCCGCCGCGGCCACCGTCGCCAGCGGGCGGCGGGCCGCGGGCAGCAGCGGGAGCAGCAGGATCGCGGCGATCAGCGCGACGAGGAAGCCGTTGTTCCTGAACAACCCCAGCCCGGCGAGTTCGGCACCGAGGGCGGCCAGCCGCGGATCCCAGGTCCACCCGCCCTTGAGCACCCTGTTCCTGAGCGTGCCCCGCGTCCCGCTCCCAGCCGCGCGCCGTACCGCGGCGGGCCCGGTCGCGAGCCGTACGGCGGTGCCCGCGGCCAGCACCGCGCACACCGTGAACGGCACGTCCTTCCACATCGTCACCGTGAAGGCGCCGAGCGGCGGTGACAGCACCGCGCATCCCAGCGCCGCGAGCAGCCCGCGCCCGCGCACGCCCAGCGACCTGAGCGCGCCCGCGAGGTGGGCCAGCGCGGCGGCCATCGCCGCCGTCTGCGCGAGGGTGACCGGGGACAGGTCGCCGGTCACCCTCAGCGAGAGGCCGAGCAGGGCGTCATAGGCGACCGACTGGCCGGCCACCCAGGGGCCCGTCGTGACGTGCGCGACGTAGGTGACGGAGTCCGGGCTCATCAGCCCGGGGTGGAAGGCGAGCCACCAGCCGAGCAGCACGAGCTGGCCGGTCGCGTAGCAGGCGAGCGTGAACCACCGGTCGCGGGTGTCGCGAACATCGCCCCGCTCCCTCTCGACCGAGGGCGGCCCCACCGTAGCGATCGTCATGCTCTCCCCAGCGTTTTCCGGCAGGGGGCGTTGCCCATCATCAGGCAGCAGCGGGGCGCGTCCATGCCGCTATACACAGCCATGACCTGGGGAAACGTCAAGTTTTCGGTAGGGCGCGCACCGTGGCGCGGTCACCGGAACACATGGGCTTTCACAGGACATTGTGACGCTTCAGCCCCAGGAGCCATCAGGCACCTCGATAGGATGCCCACTCGACCGACGTCGATTTGACCCGGAGATCCCCTCATGAAGTCTCCTGTCCGAATGTTGCTGGCCACATCCTGTGCGCTGGCCATGATCGCCACCCCGACCGCCGCGTGGAGTGCGGAACAACCAAAAACAACGGCCAAGTCGGCGGACAAGGCCAAGCCCGCCCCCAAGCCCGTGCCGGTGGACTGCGCGAAGGTCAAGTGCATCGCGCTGACCTTCGACGACGGCCCCGGCAAGTACGCCGACAAGCTGCTCGACACCTTCAAGAAGTACAACTCCAAGGCGACGTTCTTCCTTGAGGGTCAGTACGTGAAGTCCCGCCCCGCGTTCGCCAAGCGGATGGTCGCCGAGGGCCACGACATCGGCAACCACAGCTACAGCCACCCGCACCTGCGGGAGCTGTCCGAGGACAAGATCCGCGAAGAGCTGACCAAGACCCAGGACATCGTCAAGAAGTCCACCGGGAAGTACCCGACGACGATCCGGCCGCCCTACGGCGAGTTCGACCAGCGGGTCACGGCGATCGCCACCGAGATGGGCATGCCGATCGTCCTGTGGAACGGCGGCTCCCGCGACTGGGCGACCAAGAACGAGAAGGCCATCTACGACGAGGTGCTCAAGAACGCCAAGCGTGACGGGGTCATCCTCATGCACGACTGGGTCGAGCAGACGGTCAAGGTGATGCCGAAGCTGCTGACCGCGCTGCAGAAGCAGGGCTACCACGTGGTGGCGGTCTCCTCGCTGCGCGGTGCCAAGGCCACAAAGGCCGGAGAGGTCTACCCCGTCGGCTCCGAGAAGAACGAGGACCTGACCTCCGAGTCGCCCACCGGCGACCCGGGCGACTGGGCGGAGTCACCCGCGGACGGCAGCTGAGCCGCCTCACCCGAGGACGCCCTCTTGGCCATCTCAGCTGAGGGCGTCCTCTCGGTGATCTCGTCCGCGGACCGCCGCCGAGCCAGCCGCCTGCCCAGCCGCTGCATGGGAAGCTCCACGTAGCGGTGGGTGAGCAGGCTCAGGCCGAGCACCACCAGCACGAACGCCGCGGACAGGGAGAGCTGCACCACAGGCCCCGCGGCCCGCACGTCCCCGACAACGGCGTGCGCGATCCGCAGCAGCGGGTGATGCAGCAGGTAGACCGAGTAGCTGACCAGCCCCAGCCAGACGAGGAACCTGGGCAGCCGGCGCTCGCGCAGGGCCATCGCGCCCGCGAACGACGCCCCGGCCAGCGCCATGGTGACGAACCACGGCCCCGGCTGCACCCACCACCAGCCGGCCTGCTCCGACCAGACCGGGGCCAGCGCCACGAACACCGTCGCGGCCGCCACCGGCCAGAGGGCTCCCTCCCCGTGCTCCCAGCGGCGGATCGCGGTCCCGGCGAACATCACCGCGAGAATCGCCGCCCCCAGCCACGGGACGAAACCGGAGAAGATCAGCAGCACCACGGCCATCGCACCGAGGACATATGCGGCGATCTTCGTGAACCGTCCGCCGATCAGGCAGGCCAGGCCCGCGAAGAACAGCACGCCGGACACGTACGCGGGCCCGGAGCCCTTCAGCAGCGGCCCCGTCAACACCAGCCCCGCCACGACCGCGACCGCCCCGAAGCCGATGGCGAAGGCACCGCTCGCGCGGTGCACCCCGCCGACGAACAGCGCGGTGACGATCAGGTAGAAGACCATCTCGTACGAGAGCGTCCACATGGTGTCGGCCAGGCCGCCCAGGTGCACCACGTCCAGCAGCATCGTGGCGTGCGCGGACACCGAGGCCAGGTCCCTGGGCACCTGCTCGCGGACGGGCATCCAGATCGCCATGACCAGGACTCCCACCGCGACCAGCAGGTAGATCGGGTAGAGCCGGAACACGCGGCTGATCCAGAAGGCCCGCACATCACCGCGCCGCTCCAGCGAAACCGGGATGATGTACCCGCTGACCAGGAAGAACACCAGGACGCCGTACATCCCGAGGTTGAACCAGTACGGCCGCAGGGCGGGCATGAACCAGGGCAGCATGTGCTCCAGCAACACGGCGACCGCGCCGATCCCACGCAGCGCGTCGAGCCACGCCAGGCGGGGGACGGAAGTCTTGGTGGAGCCTGCGCCGGTCAGGGTGGAGGAGGACACCCGCCCCAACTTACCGTTCGGCACCCCGTGAAACCCCGCCATCAGCGGTAACCGTCCCCGGTGGACGGAGGCCGGCATCGCTCCGACTACCAAGAGGTAGTGGTTTGTAACGCTCCGTAAAGGATGCGCCAAAGTCGGCCGATGGCGCGCGAATCAAGTATTCACCGGACCGGGCGTCCATTATATTGCGATATTAGGATCTTTGTCCGATTACCTATGGCCGCAGCCCAGACACTGCTTGGAAATCACCGCCAACAGTGGCAATCGCTCGCCCCGGTCGGCCCGGGGAAATCAAGCCACGGCACCGGCAAGGCACCACCGGGTTCGCTCCGGGAGAGAAACCATGACCGATGAGAAACCCCGTCCCCCAGAAAACAGCCGGCCCAGCGGAGAATGTCCGGCAGGTGCCTTTGGGCGGCGGTCGTTTCTTCAAGGCACACTCGTCACCGGCCTCGTCGGAGCGGCGGACAGAAGCCCACCGGGCAGCGACGCGCCCCTCGCCGACAGGTCGGCGGGCGGCAACGCGAGCACGGGTGCGATTCCGTTCCACGGCTACCACCAGGCGGGCATCGCCGATCCTCCACAGCCGGTCGGGAGCTTCGCCTCCTTCGACGTGACCGCCGCCGACCGCGGAGAACTCATCGAGTTGTTCCGCACGCTGACCGCGCGGGCCCGCCTCCTCACCACCGGCGGCACGCCACCGAAGGCGCCCCCGGGGTCACCGCCACCGGACAACGACATCCTGGGACCCAGGATCGTGCCGGACAACCTCACCATCACCGTCGCCCTCGGCGCGACCCTCTTCGACGGCCGCTACGGACTGGGCGCGCGCAAGCCGATCCAGCTCATCACCATGCAGCCCTTCCGTCACGACGACCTGGACCCCGGGCTGTCCCAGGGCGACGTGCTGGTACAGATGTGCGCCGATCACCGCGACACGACGGTGCACGCGCTGCTCGACATCCTTGCCCACACCGACGGCGTGATGAAGCCGCGCTGGCGTATCGACTGCCAGCGCAATCCGCCGCGCCCCGCCGGTACGCCGCGGGACTGGTTCGGTTTCAAGGACGGCATCGCCAACCCGGACACCACGAACACCGCCCAGATGGACCGGCTGGTCTGGGTGCAGCCGCACACCGCCGAACCCGCCTGGGCGGCGGGCGGTACCTACCAGGTGCTGCGCATCGTCCGGTTCAACCTCGAAGCCTGGCAGAAGCTGCCCCTTGCCCAACAGGAGCGGATCTTCGGCCGCCGCAAGGCCAGCGGCGCCCCGATGTACGCCTTGTCCGAGAACGCCTCCGACCTCCTCGATCCCGTCTACACCAACGACCCGCAGGGGCTGATCACCCCGCTGAACTCGCATGTCCGCCTGGCCAATCCGCAGACCCCGCAGACCGCGGCGACCAGCACCATCCTGCGTCGCAGCTACGACTACAACCAGACTCTCGGCGTACACGGCGGCCTTGACCTGGGGCATGCGTTCTGCTGCTTCCAGCGCGAGCTGAACACCTACATCACCATGCAGACCCGGCTGGAGGGCGAGGCACTGGTGCCGTTCATCAGCCCGCGGGGCGGGGGCTACTTCTTCGCCCCTCCGGGCGTGCGCGACGACCGGGACTACTACGCCCGTGGACTCCTGACCTGATCGCCACCTCCGGCGAGAGGCGGTCCGGGCCACAGACCGAACCTTTGCGATGCGCACGGGAGGCAAGATGCGTTTCCTCCGGCGAGTCCGGGCCGGCACCGCCGGTCGGCGGCGAAGAAGGGCACTCGGGACGGTGCTGGGGGCCGGCCTCGGGCTCCTGCCGGCCTCCGGCCTGCCCGCCGCGCCGGCCGGTCCGGCCGCGGCGCCCCCCGCGGTCGTCCTCCCGGGCGCCGGTGGCCACGTGTACGTCACCAACCAGCTCGACAACACGGTCTCCGTGATCGACGCCCGAACGAACAAGGTCATCGCGACCGTGCCGGCCGGTACCGCGCCCGAAGGCATCGCGGTCGCCCCGGACGGCAGGCACGCCTACATCGCCGACAACGGATCGGCCGAGGTCTCGGTGCTCGACACCCGGACCAGAAAGATCGTCGCCACCGTACCGGTCGGGAAGGCCCCCAGCGGTGTCGAGCTGAGTCCGGACGGCGGGTTCCTCTACGTGGCCAACGGCGGTTCGAACAGCGTCTCGGTGCTCGACACCCGGACCAACCGGGTGACCGCGTCCGTCCCGGTCGGGATCTCCCCGGTGAGCGTGACCGTCAGTCACGACGGCGCCGAGGCCTACGTCGCCAACGCCGGATCGGGCAGCGTGTCGGTCATCGACACCCGTACGCGTCGGACCACCCGGGTCCTTCCCGCAGGCCGCTCCCCGGTGGGCGTCGCCGTCACCCCGGACGGCCGGTCGGTCTACGTCGCCGACGAGGTGGCGGCGAGCGTCTCGGTCGTCGGAACCCGTACCGGCACGATCACGGCTACCGTGCCGGTCGGCGAGGGCCCTTTCGACGTGGCGCTCGGACCGGACGGCCGGTCGGCCTACGTCACCGCTCTCGGACCCGGCCAGGTATCCATGATCGACACCCGTAGCCACCGCGTCTCGGCGACGGTTTCCGTGGGGCCTCCGGGCACCGACCCGTTCAACGTGGCGGTCACTCCCGGCGCGGTCTACGTCACGCAGCAAGGGGCGGGCACCCTCGCGGTCATCGACCCGAGAACCTTCAAGGTCGTCACGACCATCAAGGTCGGCAGCAACCCGTACGGCGTGGCGGTGGGCCCGTGACGACCGTCCCGTGCGTGTCCCCGACCGTGGGAAGGCCGAGACCTGCGCCTTCCGGGCCGGGGACACCGGCCCGCCGATCGACCACGTTCCGGCGAGAGCGCCTACTCCCACTCGATGGTGCCCGGGGGCTTGCTGGTCACGTCCAGCACCACCCTGTTGACCTCACGGACCTCGTTGGTGATGCGGGTGGAGATGCGGGCGAGCACGTCGTAGGGGACGCGGGACCAGTCAGCGGTCATGGCGTCCTCGCTGGAGACCGGGCGCAGCACGATCGGGTGGCCGTAGGTGCGGCCGTCGCCCTGGACGCCCACCGAGCGGACGTCGGCGAGCAGCACGACCGGGCACTGCCAGATCTCCCGGTCGAGACCTGCGCGGGAGAGCTCCTCGCGGGCGATGGCGTCCGCCTCGCGGAGGATCTCCAGGCGCTCGCGGCTGACCGCGCCGACGATGCGGATGCCCAGCCCCGGGCCGGGGAACGGCTGGCGCCAGACCATGGTGGCGGGCAGGCCCAGCTCCTCGCCGGCCCGGCGGACCTCGTCCTTGAACAGCGCGCGGAGCGGCTCCACCAGCGAGAACTGAAGATCGTCGGGGAGGCCTCCGACGTTGTGGTGGGACTTGATGTTGGCGGTGCCGGTGCCGCCGCCCGACTCGACCACGTCGGGGTAGAGGGTGCCCTGGACGAGGAAGTCGACGGGGCCGTCGGCGATGATGGCGCGCTGCTCGTCCTCGAAGACCCTGATGAACTCGCGCCCGATGATCTTGCGCTTCTCCTCGGGGTCGGTGACCCCTTCGAGCGCCTTCAGGAAGCGCTCCTGGGCGTCGGCCACCCGGAGCTTGACCCCGGTGACGGCCACGAAGTCGCGCTCGACCTGCTCGGCCTCCCCCTTGCGCAGCAGCCCGTGGTCGACGAAGACACAGGTCAGGCGGTCACCGATGGCCCGCTGGACCATGGCGGCGGCCACCGCGGAGTCGACGCCGCCGGAAAGCCCGCAGATGGCGCGGCCCTCGGGGCCGATCTGGGCGCGGATCGCCTCGACCGCGTCCTCGACGATGTTGAGCATCGTCCAGGAGGGGCGGCAGCCCGCAGCGTCCAGGAAGTGCTTCAGCACCGCCTGGCCGTGCTCGGAGTGCAGGACCTCGGGGTGGAACTGGACGCCGTACAGGCCCAGTTCGGGGTTCTCGAAGGCGGCGACAGGCGTCTCGGCGGTCGCGGCGGTGACCGTGAAGCCCTCGGGGGCGGCGGAGACGCTGTCCCCGTGGGACATCCAGACCGACTGCTTCGCGGGCAGCCCCGCGAAGAGCACGCCCTGGTCGCTCACCTCCAGGTGGGTGCCGCCGTACTCGGCGGTGCCGGTCCTGGCCACCTCTCCGCCCAGCTCCTGGGCCATGACCTGGAAGCCGTAGCAGATGCCGAAGGTCGGCACACCGGTGTCGAACAGGCCCTCGGGCGCGGCCGGGGCGCCCTCGGCGTACACCGACGAGGGACCGCCGGACAGGATGATGGCCTTGGGCTTCTTGGCCATCATCTCCGCCACCGGCATCGTCGACGGGACGATCTCGGAGTAGACGTGGCATTCACGCACCCTTCGCGCGATCAGCTGCGCGTACTGCGCGCCGAAATCGACGACCAGGACCGTGTCGAACTCAGACACCAAGACCCCCAAAAGGAACAGAGCGGTGCTCCCAGTCTATCGGCGCCCGTCAGCGCGCTACTCGTGGATGGGAAACGGGGGCAGTTTCCCCGCGAGCAGGGCCTCGGTCTGGTCGCGCAGGCCCGCCGCGTAGCCGGGATGGGTGAAGACCAGGAAACGCTCCTCGCGGATGGCCGCCACCGCGGCGAGCGCCACCTGTTCGGGGTCGATGCCCCGTTCCACCAGGCCGTCGATGATCCCGACGGAGGCCGCCTCGTCCTCGGTGGGCCTGGCGACCGCGAGATTCTCCGGCCGGACCCGTTCCGAGCGGTTGATGCCGGTCCGCACCCCGCCCGGGCAGAGCGCGGTCACCCGGAGCTTGGAACCGGCTACCGCGAGGTCCTGGGCGAGAGACAGCGAGGCGGCGAACGCGGCGTACTTCGAGACCGAGTAGGCGCCGGAGAACGGCGCGGCGAACAGCCCCGCCACCGAGACGGTGTTGAGGATGTGACCCTCGGTGTCCTGGGCGATCATGCGAGGGACGAAGGCCCGGATCCCGTGGAGCACACCCCAGAGGTTCACCCCGAGCAGCCAGGCGAAGTCCTCGGGCCTTCTCGTCCACATCTGACCGCCCTGGAAGACCCCCGCGTTGTTGCACAGTACGTGGACCGCGCCCAGTTCGCCGAAGGTCCGGTCGGCGAGGTGCTGCACGGCCGCCTGGTCGGAGACGTCGGTGATCTCGGTGATGACCTTGGCCCCCTCCACCAGCGAGGCGGTCTCCGCGAGAGGGCCCGGATCGATGTCGGCGAGCATGAGGGCCATCCCCTCCGCTGCCAGGCCCAGCGCGAGCGCCCGGCCTATCCCGCTGCCCGCCCCTGTGACAACCGCGACCTTGCCTGACAGTTCACGCATCGCGCCGCCTCCCCTGCTGCCTTACCTAGCGACCAGTTGGGCACAAAACTAACGTTAAGCTCACCACCAGTCGAGGAGGCAGGCCATGACCGGCACCGGAGTCATCGTCACCGGCGGAGCGTCAGGGATCGGCAGGGCCTGCGCGCTCGCGCTCGCCGAGGCCGGGCGCCCGGTCGCGATCTGGGATCTCGACGAGACGGGCGCCAAGGAGACCGCCTCCTTCGTCGCCATGAACGGCGCCCCGGCGATCTCCGTCACCGTCGACGTCACCGACGCCTCGTCCTTTCCCGCCGCGGTCGCCACCAGCCGCGACGCCCTGGGGGCGATCGGCGGCCTCGTGCACGCGGCCGGGATCGCGGCCCCCCTGGGCGTCGGCGAGCTGACCGAGGCGGCCTGGGACGCGGTGCTCAACGTCAACCTGCGCGCCCACGCCCTGCTGGTCAAGGCCCTGCTTCCGGACCTGCGCAAGCAGGAGGGCTCCGCGGTCGTCGGCATCTCCTCGGTCGAGGGCCTGGTCGGGCAGGCGTTCATCCCGGCCTACTGCTCTTCCAAGGCGGGCATGCTCGGCCTGACCCGCTCCATGGCCCACGAACTGGCGCCGATCCGGATCAACGCCGTCTGCCCCGGCTACATCGACACCCCCATGCTCGTCAAAGCCACCGGCGGCGACCAGAGCTTCATGGAGTCCTTCAAACGCAAGTCCCTCTTCCACCGTCTCGGCCGTCCCGGGGAGGTCGCCGCGGCCGTACGGTTCCTGCTGAGCGACGAGGCGTCCTTCATCACCGGCACCCACCTGGTCGTCGACGGCGGCGCCACGGCCGTCGACCGCTGATCCCGCGGGTGACGCGGTTCGATCCGCCGTTCGGCCCGGCGGGCGCGGCGCCGAGGTCCCGCCGGAACCGGCCGTGGCACCGAGGTCATCCGATGCCTTCAGCGTGGAGCCCCCCGCCTTCAGGCGGGGGAGGAAACGCGGCACGGTGCCGTGTTTCCGGGTGGGTGGTGTAGCCGTAGCCGTCGGCTCGCTGGAGCAGGCGGACGTGGCGGTGGCCGATTCCCTGCACGGTGCCGTGCCGGGTGGTGATGTTGAATTTTCCGGTGGAGCGGACCGCGACCCGTCCGGTGTGAACTCCGGCCTTCTTGCCGGTCGGGACGGTCGCGCGGACCAGGTCGCCGGTGGCGAACCCCTTGACGTGCTTGGTCCGGGGGAGTCGTAGCCGGGGGAAGCCGTAGCGGTCGGTGCGGGTACGGCAGTAGGTGCCGCGCCCGGTCGCCTTGACCACGAGCACGGTGGACGGCCAGGTGGTCACGGTGTCGAGCGAGCCGACGTGCAGCGCGTCCAACGTGTGGGACTTCGGCGCGCCGGTGCGGGAGCGGTTCCATTTGGTGCACCCGCCGGAGGCGCCTGCCACGGGTAGGCCGGTGGCCTCCAGCGCCTGCCACAGTGCCCAGCGGGTGGTGTTGACGGCGGCGGCGTCGCGCAGCGGTGCTTTCGCCTGCTTGAGGATCTTCGCCAGGAGTGCGGGTCTGGTTTTCAGGAACTCCTGCACGGGGGTGGCGTCCTTGGTCTGGTTACACCGGACGCAGGCCAGGGTGAGGTTGCTGATCCGGTCGGAGCCGCCCCGGCTGCGGGGGTGGATGTGGTCAAGGTTGAGCGGTACGCCGCTCGCGCCGCAGTAGGCGCAGGTGCGCCCCCACTTGGCCAGCAGGTATTCGCGGACCTCGTACCCGGCGAGAGTGCCCCGCTGGTACTCCGCTCCTTCGAGCGGTCGCCCGGCCGACAGGGCGTAAGTGTCGAAGGAGACCTTCTCCACGTGGACGGCGGCCACGGGCGCCCACCGGGCCAGCCGCACCACCTGCGACATGGTGGTGTCGACGCGGTGTTGCAACGACGGTGCCAGCCACCCCTCGGCCTGGTGCGGTTGAGAAACCGGGGGGCACGGTAGCGCAGGTTCCGCCCTCGGCGTCCCCGGCGCAGTGCGGCCCGCGAGGCGAGCCTGTCGCGGATCGTTCCGCCTCGGTGGTCGAGCCGGATTGAGTACCTCCCTGTCCGGCTCCCGTCGCGGTCGGTGAACACGGCCAGGCCGGTGTGCTTGGAGCCGGGGTCGATACCGACCTGTACGCCTGTCACGGCGGAGTCGGCAGCCGACCGGTCTTTGAGGCGGATGACGAACGGGGTGTGACGGGCCACGACCGCCCGCCCAGCTGCCGGCAGGCGGCGGGCGCGGGCGGGGTGGCAGGGGTCAAGCGGGTGGCCGTGGCGGTCGAGGACGAACACGGCCGGGTGAACCTCACGGTTCGCTCCCTCAGGCGCCGAAGCGCCCTCGGGGTGACGCCGATC
>NZ_JBEOZN010000198.1:0-14434 GCF_040298085.1 Streptosporangium sp. NPDC001681
GCTGTCCGGCGGGTGCGGCCCCGACGGCGGCGATTCGCGGCACGCGACCGCGAATCGCCGCCGGGAGCGGAGCGTGCGATCGGGGCCCGCGTCTCGCGCATGAGCGCGGAGGTTCAGCCCCGAGCCGGTCGCGAAGGCTCCTGGCGGGCCCGCCTGCCGGCCGCCCGCAACACCTCGGCTAGTTCCTCGGGATGCGTGAGCTGGGGATAGTGCCCCGCCCCCGCTATCACGGCGGCACTCCTGCCGGCGACCGGCGAATCGGCGGCCCCGGCGACGATCGTCACCGGCACCTCGATCCGGTCGAGCGACCGGCGAAGCCCGTCCCGGGCGATGTGGGCCACCCTGGTCGCCTCGATCACCCGGCGGGCCGCCCCCGGCCGCCGCATATCGGCGATCGCGCCGGCTGGAACACCGAGCATCCTCCCCAGCCGCTCCTCCCGCATCCGGCGCAGCACCGGCACGGCCATCCCAGACCGCAGCAGCCGCGGCGAGGGTGCCTGCAGGAAGGCGGGGGCGACGAGGACCACCGCGGCGACCCGGTCGGGGTGGGCGGCGGCGTAGCGCAGGGCGGGCCCGCAGCCGAAGGAGTGCCCGACCAGCACCGGCCTGGTCCTGACCGGCCCCATCAGAGCCGCCGTCCAGTCGTCCAGCGGATGGCCGCGCCCCGGGCCGCTCCGCCGGGCCGCCGCGGAGCGGCCCAGACCGGGCAGGTCGGCGGCCAGCGCGGGGGCGTCCAGCCGTCCGCGTACCGCGTCCCAGGAGTCGGCGTCCAGCGGCAGGCCGTGGAACAGCACGTACTCGGGGGTTTCGCGCTCCCCCGCCACCCAGGTCCTGACCCCCGCCACGTCGTGGAACCCGTAGGGCCCGCGCGGCGGGACCCCGCGGCCGAAGCGGGCGGCGACCAGCCCGTCCGCCCAGCGCCGGAGCACCTCCCCGACCGGCGGCATGACCAGTCCGGCCCGTTCCGCGAAGCTTCGGGCCGGGGCCGTGTCGTAGCGGTCGGCGGACAGGAACGACAGCGTCTCGGGATCGACCCCGGTGAGCGCGCGGGGCAGCCGCCGGACCACCCCGACCGGGATCGCCCGCCGGGGCGCGGGCACCCCCAGGTGCCCGGCGACCGTCCTGACCAGCTCCGGCAGGTTGGGGGTCTCGTCATCGAGCACCCAGTAGGCATTCCCCTCGGTCTCCTCGTGCTCGGGCAGCGCGGCGGTGAAGCGGGCGAAGTAGTCACCGTCCACGACGGGCAGGAAGATGTCCGGGCCGCCCGGCAGCGCGGGAAGCCGTCCGTACCAGAGGTCCCTGACCACCGTGGCCAGGCCGATGAACTGGCCGGTGCCGACCACGGTGGCGGGGTTGACGATCGTCAGCGGGATGCCCAGCTCGCGTGCCCGGACGCGGAGCGCCGCGTCCGCCTCCCGCTTGGACGCCTTGTAGGCGCCCTGGCGGTAGTCCACCGCGAGATCGCCGCGGCGGTCCGGTGAGTCACCGCTGACGCGATAGCCGCTGATGTGCACCAGGCGGCGCAGGCCGGGCCTGGTGGCGGCCCAGTCCGCCACGTTGAGCGCCCCGGTCACGTTGACCGCCCTCGCCTCCTCGGCGCTCAGCCCGAAGGCGAAGCGCGCCGCGGTGTTGTAGACGTCACGCACCTGCCCCAGGTCCGCCAGGCCGTCGAGGCCGAGCCCGGGCGCGGTGATGTCGGCGGTGACGACGGTCAGCCGCGCGGTGTCCACTCCCTGCTCGGTGAGCCATGACGTGAGCCGGTCCGCCCGCCCGCGCACGGCGGCGGCCACCCCGCGCCGGGCGCGGAGAAGTTCCGCCACCAGGGAGCGACCGATGAATCCGGCCGCGCCGAAGACCACGGAGTCGATGGGGCCGACGGCCATGCGATCACCTCAAAATAGATCGGTCTACATATTTTATGGACACGCAGGAACCTACCGGACCGGATCCTCCTAGAGCAACGCGGTGACCTGCCGGGCCACCCGATCGAGCGGCTCCCGGCTGCGATGCGCCTTGGCGAGCACCAGCGCACCCTCGATCAGGGCGAGAACGGCGACCGCGGCATCGGCGGCCTCGGGGTGCCCGTCGGCTGCCAGCCGGTCGCGGAGTGAGCCCTCCCAGGACCCGTACGCCTCCGAGCAGACCTCCTGCAGCGGATCGTTGGTGGCGGCCATCTCCAGCGCGACCGTGGCCACCGGACAACCCTTGCGCCAGCCGGACGCCTCCAGCCGGTCGCCGAGCACCCCGAGCATGGCGGTGACCAAGGTCACCGTGTCCGGCGCGGTCTCGGCCAGGTCGTGCACGACCTGGCCGATCTCGCGACCCGCCCGCCGGACGGACTCCGCGACCAGATGGTCCTTACCGCCGGGGAAGTGAAAGTAGAGCGAACCACGCGGCGCGCCGCTGGCCGCGATCACCCGGTTCAGTCCCGCCTCGAAGTAGCCCCCGCCCTCGATCAGGTCCTGCGTCGCGTCGAGCAACCGGCCGCGCGTCTCCTCGCCCTTCTGTCCCATCTCTCTAAAATAGACCGATCTTTCTGGGTCAGGCCGTGATGCGGTCGATCACCAGGGGGAGCAGGTCCGGATCGGCGCTCTCCCCGATGGTGTAGGCGCCCTCCAGCGCGGCGAGCGCCCGCTCGAAGCGGAAGGTCTCGTCCGCGTGCAGCGTCATCAGCGGCTGCCCCTCGCGGACGGGGTCCCCCGGCTTGGCGTGCAGCACGATGCCCGCGCCGAACGACACCGGGTCCTCCTTGCGCTCCCGGCCCGCGCCGAGCCGCCAGGCCGCCAGGCCCACGCCGTACGCGTCGAGCCTGGACAGCACGCCGGACGAGGGCGCGGTGATCTCCATGGTCTCGGCGGCCGTGGGCAGCGGGGCGTCCGGGTCGCCGCCCTGGGCGGAGATCATCCGGCGCCAGACGTCCATCGCCGAGCCGTCCGCGAGGGCCCGCTCCGGGTCCTTGCCACCGGACAGGCCCGCCGCCTGAAGCATCTCCCGCGCCAGCCGTACGGTCAGCTCGACCACGTCGGCGGGGCCGCCGCCGGCGAGCACCTCGACCGACTCGGTGACCTCCAGCGCGTTGCCCACGGCCAGGCCCAGCGGCCGGTCCATGGCGGTCAGCAGCGCGACCGTGTTGACTCCGGCGTCGGTGCCCAGCGCGACCATGGTCGTGGCCAGCTCACGGGCCCGCTCAGGGGTCTTCATGAAGGCCCCTGAGCCGACCTTGACGTCCAGCACCAGCGCGCCGGTGCCCTCGGCGATCTTCTTCGACATGATCGAGGAGGCGATCAGCGGGATCGACTCGACCGTGCCGGTGACGTCGCGGAGCGCGTACAGCTTCTTGTCGGCCGGGGCGAGCCCGTCGCCCGCCGCGCAGATGACCGCGCCGGCCTTGCCGAGCACGTCGAGCATCCCGTCGTTGGACAGGGACGCCTGCCAGCCGGGGATGGACTCCAGCTTGTCCAGGGTGCCGCCGGTGTGGCCGAGCCCCCGGCCGGACAGCTGGGGCACGTGGCCCCCGCACGCGGCGACCAGCGGAGCCAGCGGCAGCGTGATCTTGTCACCGACGCCGCCGGTGGAGTGCTTGTCCGTGGTGGGCCCCGGCAGCGCCGACCAGTCCATCCGCGCCCCGGAACGGATCATGGCCTGGGTCCACCCGGCGATCTCCCGCCGGTTCATGCCGTTGAGCAGGATCGCCATCGCGAGCGCGGACATCTGCTCGTCGGCGACGACGCCCCTGGTGTAGGCGTCGATCACCCAGTCGATCTGCTCGGCCGACAGCTCACCGCCGTCCCGCTTGGTGACGATGACGTTGATCGCGTCCATGCTCAGGCCCCCCGGCTCAGGTTCTCCGGTCCGAAGGCGTACGGAAGGATCTCCGACATCGGCTTCGGACCGTCGATGGTCTCCAGCAGCAACTCTGGGCCGCCGAACTCGTACAGCAGCTGGCGGCACCTGCCGCACGGCATGAGCAACTCCTCGTGCCCGTCGACGCAGGTGAACGCGACCAGGCGGCCACCACCCGTGGCCTGGAGCGCGGAGACCAGCCCGCACTCGGCGCACAGTCCGATGCCGTAGGAGGCGTTCTCGACGTTGCAGCCGGACACGATCCGCCCGTCGTCCACCAGGGCGGCGGCGCCGACCGGGAACTTCGAGTAGGGGGCGTAGGCATGCCCCATGGCCCGAACGGCCTCGGCCTTGAGAGCCGCCCAGTCAATGCTCATCTCGGTGCTCATCAGATCAGGTCCACTCGTGAGACGCGCGTGATGGTCACTTACCCTGCCCCCTGCGGTATGGCACTCCGTCGGCGGCGGGCGGGCGGAGCCGCTGCGCGGCCAGTGACAGCACCAGCAGCGTGGTGATGTGCGGGGTGACCGAGGTGAACTCCGAGGGTACGGTGTCGGTCAGCGCGAACACGACGAACACCGCGACCGCCGCGACCCCGGTGATCAGCGCCGCCCGGGTCCGGTTCTGCCGTACCAGCTGGTAGACGGCCACGGCGACGATCAGGACCGCCACCACGAGCAGCAGCGCGTGCACCGACTCGCCGCCCCTGCGGAGCTGGAGCGCGTCGGTGTAGCCGAACAGCACGGCGCCGCCGGCCAGCCCGCCGGGCCGCCAGTTACCGAAGATCATGGCGGCGAGACCGATGAAGCCGCGACCGCCGGTCTGCCCCTCACGGTAGGCGCTGGCCGCCACCTGGGCCAGGAACGCGCCGCCCAGGCCCGCCAAGGCCCCGGAGACGACCACCGCGACGTACTTGTACAGGTAGACGTTGACGCCCAGCGACTCGGCGGCCACCGGGCTCTCCCCGCAGGAGCGCAGACGCAGGCCGAACGCGGTGCGCCAGAGCACGTAGTAGGTCAGCGGGACGAGCAGGATGGCCAGGATCGTGAGGAGCGAGACGTTCGTCGTCAGGCCGCGCAGGATGCCCGCCACGTCCGACAGCAGGAACCACTGCCTGGCCTCCAGTGCCTTCAGCGAGTCTCCGATCCACGGCAGGCTCACCACGCCCGGCTTGGGCACGGGGGGCGACTGGGAGTCGCCGCCGCCCGGCATCTCGGCGAAGGTGACCTTGGACAGGAACTGGGTGACACCCAGGCCGAGGATGTTGATCGCGACACCGGAGATGATGTGGTCGACCCCGAACGTCACGGTGGCGATCGCGTGCAGCAGCCCGCCCAGGGCTCCGCCGACCAGGCCCGCCACCACGCCCGCCCAGGGGTTGCCGAACTGGAGCGCACCCCAGGCACCGAACCAGGTGCCCAGGATCATCATGCCTTCGAGGCCGATGTTGACCACCCCGGCCCGCTCGGACCACAGGCCGCCGAGAGCGGCCAGGCCGATGGGGATGGCCAGCGCGACGGACGCGTTGATCGCGCCCGCCGAGGTGAGGTCGACGGCGCCGGTGACGGCCCGGGCGAACGACAGCAGCAGGACCAGCGCGCCGAGGGCGAGCAGCAGGACCCGCCAGGTGATCCTGAACTTGCGGGTGACGGCCTTCGGCTCCAGGAAGGGAGTCTCCGGCGTGGTGAGGGCGCCCTGGCTCATGCCGGCGTTCCTTCCCTGGTCGGGGCGGCGCTCGCCAGCTGGCGGCTCACCCGGCGCTGCTCGGCGGAGACCTGGTAGCGGTGGACCAGCTCGTAGGCGATGATCACCGAGAGCACGATCGTGCCCTGCATGATGGTGACGATGTCCGGCGAGATCTTCTTGATCTGCAGGATGCCGGAGGAGGTCTCCAGGAAGGCCCACAGCAGGGCGCCGAACGCGATGCCGACCGGGTGGTTGCGGCCGAGCAGCGCGATCGCGATGCCGGTGAAGCCGAGTCCGGTGGGGAAGTCCAGGCTGTAGCTGTAGGAGGCGCCGAGCAGCTGTGGCATGCCGACCAGGCCCGCCACCGCGCCGGACAGGATCATCGCGGTGAGGACCATCCGCTTGACGTTGACGCCGCTGGCCACCGCGGCCGTCTCCGAGCGGCCGGTGGCGCGCAGGTCGAAGCCGAAGCGGGTCCGGTTGAGCACCACGTGGTAGACGACGCCCATCACGACCGCGAGGATGATCAGGCCGAACACCTTCGTCTGGGTGCCGGGGATGATCTCCAGACCGGGCACCTGGCCGGACGGGCCGATCGGTTTGGTACCGATGTTGTTGCTGCCCGCGACCTCGACCGCGAAGCGCTCCTTGTTGAGCAGCCAGGCGCCGAGCGCGGTCGCGATGGCGTTCAGCATGATCGTGGAGATGACCTCGCTGACCCCGCGCCGCACCTTCAGCAGCCCGGCGATCGCCGCCCACCCCGCGCCGACCAGCATGGCGACGAAGATGATCAGTGCGATGTGCAGCGGGGCGGGCAGGGCGACCGCACCGCCGACGGCCGCGGCGGTGAGCGCCGCCAGACGGTACTGGCCGTCGACGCCGATGTTGAAGAGGTTCATCCTGAACCCGATCGCCACCGCCAGCGCGGACAGGTAGTAGGTCGTCGCGTAGTTCAGGGACAGCACGATCGAGCGCGGCCGCACGCCGTACTCGGCCATGATGGCCATCGTTTCGACCGGCGGGTCGCCCGTGATCAGCAGAACGATCATGGTGACCAGGGCGGCGAACACGATGGCGGCGAGCGGGGCGGCGAGCGAGAGCAGCCCTGTCGGGGAGACCCTGCCGAGCAACCGGTCGGTGAAGGTGGATTTTTCCGGACTCATCCGGGCACCCCGGGGGGAGTGCTCGCTACATGGGTGTTCATGCCGCCTCTCCAGCACCCGTCATGGCTGAACCGAGCTGCTCGGGTGTCACGTCCTTGGGGTCGACCTCGGCGACGATCCGGCCGCGCAGGATCACCTTGAGGGTGTCCGACAGGCCGATGAGCTCGTCGAGGTCGGCCGAGATCAGCAGGACCGCCAGGCCCGCGGCGCGCGCGGCGCGCAGATGGTCCCAGATCGCGGCCTGCGCGCCCACGTCGACGCCGCGCGTCGGGTGGGACGCGATCAGGAACACCGGCTCCCCGCTCATCTCCCGGCCGACGATCAGCTTCTGCTGGTTGCCGCCCGACAGGGCCGAGGCGTCCACGTCGATGCCCGGGGTCCGGACGTCGTACTCCTCGACGATGCGCCGGGTGTCCTCGCGCGCTCCCGCGCGGTCGATCCAGGGGCCCTTCACGTTGGGCCGCCGCGTCTGGTGGCCGAGGATGCGGTTCTCCCAGAGCGGGGCCTCCAGCAGCAGGCCGTGCCGGTGGCGGTCCTCGGGGATGTAGCCGATGCCCGCCTCGCGGCGGCGCAGCGTCGTCCAGGCGGAGATGTCGTGCTCACCGAGGCGGATCTCGCCCCCGGCCGCGCGCATGCCCATGATGGCCTCGACCAGCTCGGCCTGGCCGTTGCCCTCGACCCCGGCGATGCCGAGCACCTCGCCCTTGCGGATCTCGAAGCCGACGTCGTCCACAACGCGGCGGTCGTCCCCCGAGTGGACGGTCAGGCCGCGCACCGACAGCGCCACCACGTCGGTGACGGTGGACTCGCGGGTCTCCGGGCTGGGCAGCTCGCTGCCGACCATGAGCTCGGCCAGCTGCCTGGCGGTCACGTCCTTGGGATCCACGCTGGCCACGGTCGTGCCGCGCCGGATGACCGTGATGGCGTCGGCGACCGAGAGCACCTCGTCCAGCTTGTGGGAGATGAAGATGATGGTGAGGCCCTCGCGGACCAGCTCGCGCAGGTTGGCGAAGAGCTCCTCGACCTCCTGCGGCACCAGCACGGCGGTCGGCTCGTCCAGGATGAGGATCCGCGCGCCGCGGTAGAGGACCTTCAGGATCTCCACCCGCTGGCGCGCGCCCACGCCCAGATCCTCGACGGTGACGTCGGGCTCGATGCCGAGGCCGTACGAGTCGGAGATCTCCTTGATCCGCTTTCTCGCGGCGCCGAAGTCGATGGCGACCCCGCCCCTGCGGGGCTCGCTGCCGAGGATCACGTTCTCCAGCACGGTCAGGTTGTCGGCCAGCATGAAGTGCTGGTGGACCATGCCGATCCCCACCGCGATCGCCTCGCCGGGCGAGCGGAAGCTCACGTCCTTGCCGTTGACGCGGATCTGGCCCTCGTCCGGGCGCTGCATACCGTAAAGGATCTTCATGAGGGTAGACTTGCCCGCGCCGTTCTCTCCGACGACGGCGTGCACGTGTCCCTGCCGCACGGAGAGAGAGATGTCGCGGTTGGCGACGACGCCGGGGAATCGTTTCGTGATCCCCTCGAGTTCGACGGCCGGTGCCGGGGTGCTGATGACGGCCTCCTCCGTACGGGTGCCCGATACGGAACGTGATGGTGAGCGTAGGACGAGGGGCCCGGGGGAAATGTCCGCCGGGCCCCTCATTAATACCAGGTCAGGAGGTCTTGTCCGGCACGGTGATCTCGCCGGAAATGATCTTCTGCTTGTACTCGTCGAGCTGGGCCTTGATGTCGTCGACCTGGCCACCGGTGGTGGAGTAGTCGACACCATTGGCCTTGAGGTCGTACGTCGTGACGCCCGACTTCACGGAATTGGTGGTGAAGCTCTTCAGGAAGTCGAAGACGGCGACGTCGACCTTCTTGAGCATGGAGGTCATGATGAGGCCCTGCAGCTCGGGGGCCGCGGTCTTGGCCTGGTCGGAGTCGACGCCGATGGCCAGGCCCTTGGCGGCCTTGGCCGCCTCGAACACGCCGCCGCCGGAACCGCCCGCGGCCTGGTAGACCACGTCGGCACCCGCGTCGAACATGCCCTCGGCCGCGGTCTTGCCCTTGGCCGGGTCGGTGAAGCCGGTGAAGTCCGGCGGCTGGGTCAGGTACTTGACCTCGATCTTCACGTCCGACTTGACCGCCTTGGCGCCCGCGGCGAACCCGGCCTCGAACTTGTTGATCAGCGGCACCTGGACGCCGCCGACGAAGCCCACGTGGTTCTTCTTGCTCTTCAGCGCCGCCGCGGCGCCGACCAGGAAGGAACCCTCGTGCTCAGCGAAGAGGAGGTTGGAGATGTTGGGGGCGACCGCCGCGGCGTCGTCGACGATCGCGAACTTGACGTCGGGGAACTCGGTCGCGACCTTCTTCACCGGGCCGGAGTAGGCGAAGCCCACGGCGATGATCGGGTTGAAGCCACCGTCGGCGAGCAGGCGGAGCCGCTCCTCCTTGGCCGCCTCGGTCTCGCCGTTACCGGCCTCCAGCTCGTTGACCTCGGCCAGGCCCAGCTCGCTCTTGGCCTTGTCGAGGCCGGCCGCCGCGGAGTCGTTGAACGACTGGTCGCCACGCCCGCCGATGTCGTACGCGAGACCGACCTTGGGTCCCGTCGCGGCCGGCGCCGCACTGCTGGCGGCCTCGCTCGGCTGAGCCGACGTGGTCGCTTCCTCGCTTCCACCACACGCGGCAGCTCCCATGAGCATGCTGCCCGCCAGTGCGGTCGCGGCCAGCTTGCCGAATCGGTTCTGAAGCAAGATGGACTCCCTTCGCGTTTCAGTGCACGCGCGAAGAGACGCACGGCAACCCTGCACGGAAGATAGTTGGTCCATCAGGGTTGACCAAACCGGTACACGAGTCCGAAACAGGTCCGTTATGCAGCTCAGGCCACCTTGTGACACACCGGGCCCGATGGAGCTACTTACGGGTAGCCTTGAAGGCGACCCGCAACGGGCCACCCCCCGGACCGACGATCTTTCTCTCCAGATCGTCGGCCACTTCCTTGGGATATATCGGAATTTTTCGGGCAACTGCGCCCCGGGGGCGCGTCAGTTGTCGGCCTTCAGCGCCTTCAGTGCCATCAGGGCCTCGCCCGCGACGGGGCGCTGCCCCTCCCAGAGCGCGGTCAGCGCGGTCGCCGCGAGGAATCGCACCCCGGTGCCGATGGCGCTCTCGTCCACGTCGAAGGTGCCCTGGTGGATGTCCGCCAGGTGCGCCGTCCCCGGCTCGCGGGTGCCGAGCCTGGCGAACGCGCCGGGGATGGACTCCAGGTACCAGCCGAAGTCCTCACCCCCCAGGCTCTGCTCCGTCGGCCCGGAGGCACCCTCGCCGAGCACGCCCTCCGCGGCCTCGGCCAGCATCTGCACGCTGATCTTGTCGTTGACCACCGGCGGCACGCCGCGTGTGTAGTCCATCTCGGCCTCGACGCCGTACGCGCCCGCGACCGACTCCAGCAGCGACTTGATCATGTCGGGGGCCGCGTGCCAGGCCGCCTCGTCCAGGCAGCGCACGGTGCCCTCGGCGACGCCGTCGTCCGGGATGGCGTTGGCCACCGAACCCGCCTCCACCCGGCCCCAGACCAGGCTGAGCGAGGAGCGGGGGTCGACCCGGCGGGAGAGCGCGGCGGGCAGCTCGGTGAGGATCTTGGCGAGCGCGAAGACGAGGTCGGCGGTGAGGTGCGGCCTGGCGGTGTGCCCGCCGGGACCGCTCACCCGGATCGTCACCTTGTCGCAGGCCGAGGTGATGGGACCGGATTTGAGACCGACCCTGCCGACGTCCAGCCGGGGGTCGCAGTGCAGACCGAAGATGCGGTCGACACCGCTGATGCCACCGGAGGCCATGACCTCAAGCGCACCGCCGGGAAGCTCCTCGGCGGGCTGAAAGATCAGCCGGACCCTGCCGGGCAGCAGGCCGGCCTCGGCCTGCTGGGCGAGGAAGAGCGAGGTGCCGAGCAGGACCGCGGTGTGCACGTCGTGGCCGCAGGCGTGGCACACGCCGGGGACCGTCGAGCTGTAGGGGACGTCCTTCTCGTCCGGCACCGGCAGCGCGTCGATGTCGGCCCGCAGTGCCACGGTGGGACCGTCACCGCTGCCGACGTCGCAGAGCAGGCCGGTGCCGCGCGGCAGCACCGAGGGAGCCAATCCCGCGGCGGTCAGGCGCTCGGCGATGCGCTGCGTCGTGCGGTATTCGGCGAACGCGAGCTCGGGATGCATGTGCAGGTCTCGACGGAAGTTGATCAGTTCCTGCTCGCGACCGGCGAGGAACGTGTCGAGTTCTCCCCGCAAATTACGCCCCCGCATTGCTCACCGTCCTATTCCGCGCCGGCGGTCCTTCATCCTCGACGCACCGTGCCACTGCCCAGGATCTCGAAACCCATGAGGCAGTCCCGAAAAAAGTGATCGCCACACCGACGGGCCGGAGTGGGTCTCACGGGCCGTGTCAGCGCGGGCTGGTCGGCGCCGACGCGGGAGCTGCGAGCCTGTGGTCCGGGGCAGCCGTCGCATTGGCGATGACAACGACTTTATCTCGCCCCGCGAGCAACTCGCCGACATCCACGCCAAATGTTTTGCCGCCCCATACCTCACTCGTACACCTTCTCCCCCGAGAGAACCAGAAGGGATGACTCGTATTGACTACGGGACGGTAGTCATGTGGGGTGACGGCCCGGCCGGAGGATGACACTCCCGGGCCACTTCCAAACATCGCCGACCTGGCAATTTACCTGACCTCAGGTGCCGGTCATCGAACCCGGCGGAGTGATGTAAACGGGATGAATGCATGTTTCACTCCTCACATGATCGCTAACATCCCATTCGGGGAGAGGCAGTCGCGTTTGAGCATATTTGAACCGGACGAGGGCACGCTGGTGGTCCTTCCCTCGTTGTCGCTTCCCCAGGATGAACTGCGCAGGATCACCGGAGCCCTCTGCTACGAGGAACGACTGCTCTTCCTGCTCCTCACCCTGAGAGAGCCGAAGGTCGAGGTCGTCTACCTCACCTCGATGCCGGTGAACGACGCGGTCGTGGACTACTACCTGAGCTTCCTCGACGATCCGGACGAAGCCCGTACCCGCCTGCAAATGATCAGTTTGGATGATCCCGACACGCACCCGCTCACCGAGGCGCTGCTGCGCCGCCCGGACGTGATCGAACGCGTCCGCGCCGCGCTCGGGGACCGTCGAAAGACCCGCGAGGACGGCGGGGGCGCCTGGATGGTGCCGTTCGTGGTGAGCGAGTACGAGGAACGCCTCGCCGAGCTGCTCTCCCTGCCGGTGTACGGCCCGGCCACCTCCCTGGCCCACCTGGGGTCCAAGAGCGGTGGACGCGCGATCGGCGACGAGGCCGGGGTGCCGACGGTCAGGGGCTTCGGCGACCTGCGTTCGCTGACCGAGGTGGAGCACGCCGCCCGCGCGATGAGCCCCACGACCAGGCTGATGGTCAAGCTCAACAACAGCTACTCGGGGCTCGGGAACGCCATCGTGACCAAGGACGACCGGCCGCTCGTCTCCTGCCCCACGAGCTTCTCCGCCTCCGACGAGAACTGGACGACGTTCGCCGAGAAGATCGCCGAGCGGGGGGCGGTGATCGAGGAGTTCATCGAGGACCGGCCGCTGTGCTCCCCCAGCGCGCTGGCGAGGATCACCCCCGGCGGCGTCTACGACGTGGTCGCCACCCACGAACAGGTCCTCGGCGGCCCCAACGGGGATGTCTACCAGGGCTGCAGCTTCCCCGCCCGGCGGGAGTACCGCGCCGAGCTGGGCGCGTACACCGCGCGGATCGCCAGGGTCCTGGCGGACCGCGGCGTGGTGGGACTGTTCGGCGTCGACTTCTTCGCCGTCAAGACCGACGGCGGCTACCGGACGTTGCTGTGTGAGATCAACCTGCGCATCGGCGGCACCACCCACCCGCTCGGCGCCGCGATCCTGACCACCGGCGCGTCGTACGACCCCGGCACCGGCACGCTGATGCGCGACGGGCGGCCGAAGTACTACGTGGCGACGGACAACTGCGCCTCCCCCACGCTGAAGGGCCGCACCCCCGGGGAGGTCGTCAAGCTGGTTCACGACGCGGGTCTCGGCTTCGACCGCGAGAGCCGCACCGGGAACGTGCTGCACCTGCTGGGCGCGATCACCGAGTTCGGCAAGCTGGGGTTCACCAGCATCGGCGACTCCGCCGAGGAGGCCGCCGAGCTACACCGAAGAACCCTGCTCACGCTGCGACCAACCGCGTAGGCCGATCACGCCGAGCACGATCGCGAGCACGATGTTGACGGCGATCAGGATTCCGTGGACCACGTAGAAGGCCGTCGGGTGGCCGTCCGCGAGGTTGAAGCCAAGGTTGATCCATTCGAAGATCATGAAAGCGGCAAGGCCGATCAGAAAAGCGGCGATCTTTCGTGATATTTGCATGATGTCAGTATCCCGCCGAGTGGCCCGTACCTGGTCAGGGCACCTCTAACTCTATGCGAACCGGCACGAAGCTACCCTGAGATCATCATGGGGATCAAACATCTCGCGCCCGTCGGGGTGCTGCTCGCGGCGACCACCTTTCTCGGCGCACCCGCTCAGGCCAGGACCGCGGGTGTGTCCGCGGCCGGTTCACCGGCACTACGGGCGGACACCGGCTCGCCGGCCGGCCCCTCGACTGCGGATCTCCTGAGCCACCTCGCGGGCGCCGGTGCGCTGGGCCCGCACGCGCGGGGCGAGAGGGAGCCGGTCGGCGGCTCCCGGCTCGCCGAGCGGGGTCTCATCGTCCCCTCGGGCGTGAAGGCCCCGCCGAAGACCGCCGCGAAGGCGTACGTGATCGCCGACGCCGAGACCGGCGCGGTGCTGGCGGCCAAGGACGCCCACGGGCGCTACCTGCCCGCGAGCACGCTGAAGGCGCTGACCGCGCTCACCCTGATCCCGAAACTGGACAAGAACCGGAGGGTCAGGCCGAGCACCCGCGCCGTGAACGAGGAGGGCAGCGCGGTCGGCCTGGTCACCAAGCCCCTCTACACCGTCGACGACCTGTTCAAGGCGCTGATGCTGGTCTCGGGCAACGACTGCGCGATGGCGCTGGCCGAGGCCAACGGCGGCCTGGCCGTGACCCTGGCGGACATGAACGCCGAGGCCAAGCGCCTGCAGGCTTTCGACACGGTGGCCAAGACCCCGAGCGGGCTGGACAAACCCGGCCAGAGCAGCTCGGCGTACGACCTGGCACTGATCGCCCGCGCCGGCCTGGCCAACGCCGATTTTCGACGATATATCAGCACAAAAACTGACAAGTTCCCGGCGCCCAAGGGCTACTACGAGATCGGCAACCACAACAAGCTGCTCTGGCGCTACAAGGGCATGATCGGCGTCAAGAACGGCTGGACCTCCAAGGCCCTGGGCAGCTTCGTCGGCGCGGCCAAGCGCAACGGTCACACGATCATCGTGTCGATCATGCGCCACGACGGCTACTTCTGGGAGGAGGTCGCCGACCTGCTCGACTGGGGCTTCGCCAACCGCGGCAAGGTCACCCCGGTCGGACAGCTGGTCGACCCGATCCCCGAGCCCACCCCGCTGCCCGCTCCCCCGACCGCCTCGGCGCCTCCCGCCGTCCCCACCCCCGGCTCCGGGCGGAACCCCGCCGCGGCCACCAGACCCGCCGACGAGGGCATCCCGATCGGCTACTACGTCCTCGGCGCGGGCCTGCTCGGCGGCCTGCTCTGGCTGGCGTACGGCCTGCGCAGGCGCTTCCGCTGAGGCGTGTTCCGCGGATCGTGGCCATGGCGAC
>NZ_JBEOZN010000199.1:0-14121 GCF_040298085.1 Streptosporangium sp. NPDC001681
GTGACGCAATGCGAGATGTGATTCCGCATCTTGACACGTGCCAAGCGTTCCTCGTACGTTCATGAAGCCCGGTTGACCTGGCACGGCGGTGGGGACCCCCGGCAGGCCGCCAGGCCGGTGAGCAGGGCGGCTCCGCGACGACCGAGGAAACGATCATGAGGGCACCCCGGCCGGGGCGGCCGATGTCTTCGCCGGGCCGGTGAACACCGGGGACGCGGCGAGCCCGGGCCCCGTGGCCCCCCACGGGCGGCGGCCTCCCAGGTCACCCGGTTCGAGGGGGACGGAGGCCGGCGGGATGGAATGCTCGCGGGCGGGAAGTGGTTATGCCAGCCATACAGATGTGAACGACAGAAGGAGCCAACGGTGGCCACCATCGAGGTAACCGAGAAGAACTTCAACGACATCGCCGATGAGGGGATCGTCCTGCTGGACTTCTGGGCGGCCTGGTGCGGACCGTGCCGCACCTTCGGGCCGATTTTCGAGAAGTCCTCCGCGAAGCACACGGACATCAAGTTCGGCAAGATCGACACCGAGGCCGAGCAGGCCCTCGCCCAGGGATTCGAGATCACGTCGATCCCGACGATCATGGCCATCCGGGACGGCATCGTCGTCTTCGCCCAGCCGGGCGCGCTGCCCGAGCCCGCTCTGGAGGACCTCATCGGTCAGGTCCGCGCACTCGACATGGACGCGATCCGCGCCGAGCTCGCCAACGAACTCGGTGTCCAGAAGGGCTGACACGGACCGGGCCTTCGTCCGCTCGGGGATCGCCTCCGCGAACCTGTGAGCCCCCTCGCGGATTCTCGATCGTTCGCGTGGAGCCGGACCCCCTCGCGGCCCGGGCCCCTTCAAAGGGGCCCGGGCCGCGAGGGGAGCGGGTGTCAGACCGAGCGGTAGAGCTCGGCCACCCGGAAGGCCAGGTCGAGCGACTGGCCGCGGTTGAGACGCGGGTCGCAGGCCGTCTCGTAGCGCCGGGCCAGGTCGTCCTCGACGATCTCGGCACCGCCGCCCACGCACTCGGTGACGTCGTCGCCGGTGAACTCGATGTGGACGCCGCCCGGGTGGGTGCCGAGCGCGCGGTGCACCTCGAAGAAGCCCGCCACCTCGTTCAGGACGTCGTCCAGGCGGCGGGTCTTGTGGCCGCTGGGCGCCTCGAAGGTGTTGCCGTGCATGGGGTCGCAGATCCACGCCACCTGGGCGCCGCTCGCGGTCACCTTCTCCACCAGCTCGGGAAGGTGGTCACGGATCTTCGACGCGCCCATCCGGGTGATGAAGGTCAGCCGCCCCGCCTCGTTGTCGGGGTTGAGCTTCTCGATCAGCGCGAGGGCGTCCTCGGCGCTGGTCGTCGGGCCGAGCTTGACGCCGATCGGGTTGCGGATGCTGGCGAAGAACTCGACGTGCGCGCCGTCGAGCTGGCGGGTGCGCTCGCCGATCCAGACCATGTGCGCCGAGACGTCGTACGGCCGGCCGGTCCGCGAGTCGATCCGGGTGAGCGCCTGGTCGTAGTCGAGGATCAGCGCCTCGTGCGAGGAGTAGAACTCCACGGTGTGGAACTCCTCGGGCTCCGCCCCGCAGGCGCGCATGAAGGCCAGCGCCTGGTCGATCTCGCGGGCGAGCTGCTCGTAGCGCTTGCCGGCCGGGGACTCGCCCACGAAGTCCTGGTTCCAGGCGTGCACCTGGCGCAGGTCGGCGTAGCCGCCCTTGGTGAAGGCGCGGACCAGGTTGAGCGTCACCGCGGAGGAGTGGTAGGCGCGCAGCAGCCGCCCCGGGTCGGGGATGCGGGAGTCGGCGGTGAAGTCGAAGCCGTTGACCATGTCGCCCCGGTAGGCGGGCAGCTCGACGCCGTCACGGATCTCGGTGTTCTTCGAGCGGGGCTTGGCGAACTGCCCGGCCATGCGGCCGATCTTCACCACGGGGACCTTGGCCGCGTAGGTGAGCACGATCGCCATCTGGAGCAGCGTCTTGAGCTTGTTGCGCACGTCGTCGGCGGTGGCGCCGGCGAAGGTCTCGGCGCAGTCTCCGCCCTGCAGGACGAAGGCCTCGCCCCGTGTCACCGCCGCCAGGTCCGCCTTGAGGTTGTCGCACTCGCCCGCGAAGACGAGGGGCGGGAGTCCCTTCAGCTCGGTGACGACCTTGTCCAGCTCGCCGCGGTCAGGCCACACGGGCTGCTGCGCCGCAGGCAGCTGCCGCCAGGAATCGAGGTTGATGCTCACGACATACCAGGCTATTGCAACCGGCTGTGCGAACGGACCCGATTGTCCACATGGTGAGAAGGTCTTTATGCCTGGTGAGACCCCGAGGGGTCGGCGACGTGTTCGGGCAGGACGCCCAGGCCGATGAAGCGTCTGGCCAGCAGGCCCAGCACGGGAAGGCGGGCGACGTCGCGGGGCAGCCGCACCGGGCGGGTGCGCTCGGTCAGCGCCGGCCGGATCAGCCGGTTCTGGACGACACGCTGGGCGAACTGGGTGATCACGGTGGGCGGGGTGCGCCGCCGCTGGACCCTCGCGAGCAGCGACTCGGGGATCTCGGCCCCGGCGGCGAGCGGTCCGGCCAGCAGGTTCGCGGCGGCGACCGCGTCCTGCACGGCCAGGTTGATGCCGACGCCGAAGACCGGCGACATGGCGTGCGCGGCGTCACCGATGATCAGCAGCCCCGGCCGGTGCCAGCGGCGCAGCCGGTTGAGCGCGACCGACAGCACGCTGACGTCCTCGAAGCCGGACAGCAGCCCTACCCGGTCCGCCAGGAAGGGCAGGAGCCTGGCGACCTGCTCGCGCAGTGCCGCTATCCCCGCCGAGCGCAGTGCCTCGAAGCCGTTCTTGGGGATCACGTAGGCGAGCTGCCAGTAGGTCTCGCGGTTGATCGACACCATCAGGTGGCCCGCCGACACTCGCAGGAACGCCGACTCGGAGTCGGTGGGCTCGCGCGGCAGCCGGAACCAGACCACGTCCATCGGGGCCCCGTGCTCCACGGGGACCAGCCCGGCGGCCTTACGCACGTCGGAGCGGCGGCCGTCGGCGGCCACGGTGAGCGTCGCGCGCAGCTCGTGCTCGCCGGAGGCGTCCCGGTAGCGCACCCCGCGCACCGTGTCGCCTTCGCGGATCACTCCGTGGACCTCGGACCCCATGAGGAGGTGGAAGTTCGGATACCTGGCGGCGGCACTGGTCAGCAGGTCGAGGAACTCCCACTGCGGCACGAAGGCGATGTACTGATATTTGCCTTTAAGTCCTGATAGATCGGCGACCGACACCGTGGTGTCGTCGGTCTGGAGCTCCAGACCGTACACCTTGCGGTGAGGGAGCCGGTGAAATTCCTCGGCCAGGCCGAGCTCGTCGAGGATCTGGAGGGTCGACGGATGGATGGTGTCGCCCCTGAAGTCGCGCAGGAAGTCACCGTGCTTCTCCAGGAGCGTCACCTCGACGCCGGCCCTGGCCAGCAGTAGCGCGAGCATCGCCCCGGCGGGACCGCCCCCGGCGATCACACACGTGTTCCGAGTCATAATTCATCACCCCATGAAATTCTGGCACGGGATGCCGCCGAAGAGAACAGCGGGCGCGCTCTTTTCCTCGCGGGCACGCGGCCGGCCTGGCTGGGCCAAAGTAGGCATATGACCATTTATCAGACCGAACGCCTCGTCGTTCGCGAGTGGACCCACGACCGCGCCGACCTCGACCGGATCACCGATATCTACACCCGTGACGAGGTCACCCGCTGGCTGCCGCCCCGCGACTTCGAGGCGACGGCGACGGTGGATCGCTGGCACGCCCTGAACCGGCGGGACCGCGGGTTCGGTGTCTGGGCCGTCGAGGTCCGGCAGAGCGGGGTCGCGGCCGGAACCGTTCTGTTCCAGCCGATCGTCGGCGGGGACGGTGAGATCGAGGTGGGCTGGCACCTCCACCCCGACTCGTGGGGGAACGGCTACGCGACCGAGGCCGCCAGGGGTGCAGTGGAACGCGGCTTCGCCTCCGGGATCAAGGAGGTGTACGCCCTCGTCATGCCGGGCAACGACGCCTCCATGGCCGTCTGCCGCAGGCTCGGCATGACCCCGGCCGGACTGACCGGCCGCTTCTACGGCCTCGAGTTGGAGATGTTCCGCCTCGGCGCCCCGGCCGGGGCGCCCTCCGGTCAGCGAATGCCGACGTAGAAACGTGTCCGGTCGCTGCGGTGCAGCGCGTAGTAGGCCTCGAACCGCGTGCCGTCGGGCATCCAGGCGACCGACTCGATGCCGAGCAGTGGCGTCGAGGTGGAGACCTCGAGCAGCGCGGCGTCCTCGCGGTTGGGGAAGGCGGCCTCGATCCACCGGTCGGCGGCGGCGGGCTCGATCCCGTAGCGCCGCCGCAGCAGGTCGTACAGTGACTGGTTCTCCAGCACGGCGCGCTCCAGGCCGGGCACCAGGCGGGCGGGCAGGGCGGTGTCGACGAGCAGCCAGGGCTGCCCGTCGACGCGCCGGAGCCTGCGCAGCCTGACCACCTGTTCCCCGGGTGGGATCCGCAGCAGGGCGGCCTCCCGCTCGTCGGCCTCGCCGAGCGACTGGCGGATGGTCCGGGTGGTCACACGGCGGCCGGACTCCCGCAGGTCGTCGGCGGAGCCGGACATCGACCCGATGAAGTTCAGTTCGGTCTTGCGTGGCGAGACGAAGGCGCCCCGCCCCTTGATCTTATAGATCAGGCCCTGCTGCACGAGCTCGCGCAGGGCCTCCCTGACGACGGTTCGGGAGACCCCGAACATGTCGGTGAGCTCGGCCTCCGACGGCAGCGGCCGGTCCGCGCCGAACTCACCGCTCTCGATGGTCGCCCGCAGTGCGCGCATCAGCTGCATCCACAGCGGCTCCGTTCCGTCGCGGTCGAGGCGCGGATACGTCATCGTCACGGAAACCTCCTCGGGGGGCGTCCAGGAAAGCATTTCATATGGGCAGACCTGTCATGACAGGACGGTGATCCTGTCGTGACAGGAATCCGGTGACGCCGAGTGGATTCCCGTCTACCTACCCGCTGAGCAGGAATAAAAGAGGCTCTTGACATCCACGTAACGTGGATTTAGCGTACCTGTCACTACAGGTCTGTAATGACTACGCCGCTACGCCCCCTATGAGCGATGAGTTCACGGCCTCGACTCGCACCGCCTCGGCGGACCTGCCCTCTCTGGAGACCATGATGCGTATCCGTCCCACATCCCGGCACTGGCGTGCGGCCTCGGCGGCGTCACTGACCGCCCTCGCGGTCCTGGCGGCCGGTTGCGGCTCCGGTGACTCCGGTGCCGGCACCTCCGGCGGCGCCGCCGCGGAGACCTCCGGTGAGAAGCCGTTCATCGCCCTGAGCAACGGCTTCATCGGCAACGGCTGGCGCCAGACGATGATCGCCAAATTCGAGGCGGCGGCGGGCCAGGCCCAGGCCGACGGCCTGATCAGCAAGTACAAGGTCGTCAACGCGCCGGGAGAGAACTCCGCGACCGAGCAGGTCGCCCAGATCAAGAGCCTCCTGCTGCAGAAGCCGGACGCCCTGCTCATCGACCCGGCCTCGCCCACCGCGCTCAAGCCGGTCATCCAGCAGGCGTGTTCCGCGGGCGTCACCGTCGTGGTCTTCGACTCCGCGATCGAGTCGGAGTGCGCCTACGTGCTGCAGAACAGCTTCGTCGACTGGGCCACCTACGCGGCCAAGCCGCTGCTGGAAGGCATCGGAGGCAAGGGCAACGTCATCGTCAGCCGGGGTGTCGTCGGCTCGCAGCCCGAGGCCGAGATGCTCGAGACCACCAAGAAGATCCTCGGTGAGTACCCCGGTGTGAAGACCGTCGCGACGGTGAACGGGATGTGTGACGGCGCCACCGCGCAGAAGGCCGTGCTCGGCGTGCTGTCGAGTGTGCCGAAGGTCGACGGCGTCGTCGGCTGTGGCGACGGCTACGGCGTCGCCCAGGCCTTCGCCACGGCGGGCAAGCCGGTTCCCGCGGTGACGTTCGAGACCAACGGCCGCGCGCTGAGCTACTGGAAGGACAACAAGATCGACAACGGTTCGGTGGCCGTCATGTCCGACCCGGGCCAGTCGGTCGCCGCGCTGTGGCAGGCGCTCGACCTGCTGGAGAAGCGGGACATCCCCAAGCACATGACCTTCCCGATCGTCCTGGTCGAGCAGAAGGACCGGGACGCCTGGGCCTCCGTCCTCAAGCCCGACGAGTACGCCGCCTGGCCCTGGACGCGTGAGCTCTTCCGCGAGCAGGTCAAGGCCGTGCAGACCGGTGGAGCGCCGGTGCAGCCGCCGATCCCGACGGCTGCCGGTTAGGCGGGGAAGGCACGGAGGAGGCCGCCTCATGCACGTCGACAACTTCGCCGCCAAGCCGCTCGCGGCTTCGCGGGAGACAGGCGGGGGACCGTCCGAGCAGCAGTCCGTCGTGATCGCGAGGGGCGTGACCAAGACGTACGGGCGCACCCGGGCCCTCACCGGTGTCGACCTTGAGGTACGGGCCGGCGAGGTGCTCGGCCTCGTCGGCCACAACGGAGCCGGCAAGAGCACGCTGATGCGGGTCCTCGCCGGGCTGGAGGCCTGCGACGAGGGCACGGTCACGGTGTGCGGGCGGGACGCCTCGGGCGAGGCCGGGCCGCGGGCCGGGGACTTCCACGGCGTGCGGATGGCCTACCAGGAGACGTCGCTCTGCCCCGACCTCACGGTCGCGGAGAACATCTGGGTCTCCTCACGCCACTGCCTTCCCCGGCTGGGCTGGCGGCGGGCGGCCGGTGACGGCGTACGGCGCAGGCTCGACGAGATGTTCCCCGGCCACGGGGTGGCCCCGGGCGACCGGATCGAGGACCTGTCGCTGGCCCAGCGCCAGATGGTCGAGATCGTCCGGGCCAGCCTGGTCGACCGGCTGGACCTGCTGATCCTCGACGAGCCCACCGAGTCCCTCGGCCCGGACGCCGCGCGCTCGCTGTACGACTACGTCCGCACCCTCACCGCGGGCGGCGTGGCCGTGCTGCTCATCTCGCACCGCATCCGGGAGGTCCTCTCGGTGGCCGACCGCGTCGCCGTGCTGCGCGACGGGGCGGTCATCGCCGAACGGCCCGCGAGCGGACTCGGCGAGCACGACGTACTGACCCTGATGGGGGCCGAGGTCGCCGCGAGGACCGGGAACGAGCGGATCACGGCCGCCGAGGACGCCTCCGGGGATCGGCCGGTGCTGGCGGAGTTGCGCGGCGCCACCGGTCCCGGACTGCGCGACGTCTCCGTACGGGTCGGCGCGGGTGAGGTCGTGGGCCTGGCCGGGCTGGCCGGTCAGGGCCAGCAGGAGGTGCTCGAACGCCTGTGGCACCCGGTGCGGCGTGACACGAAGGTGCGCGGCACCCGGGCTTACGTGCCGGGCGACCGGCAGCGTTCCGGGGTACTGCCGCTGTGGAGCGTGGCGGAGAACCTCGTGGTGACCGCGGCACGCGGTATCGCGCGCCGAGGTCTGCGCCGCCCCGCCGAGGAGCGCGCGGTCGTGCGGAGCTGGGTCGATCGTCTCGCGATCCGAGGCGGCCCGGACGCGGCGATGACCGAGCTCAGCGGCGGAAACCAGCAGAAGGTGATCGTCGCCCGGGCGTTCGCCTCGGCGGCCGACCTCGTCCTGCTCGACGACCCCTTCCGGGGAGTCGACGTGCACACCAAGACCGACCTGTACGGCCTCATCCGCCAGGAGGCGGCCCAGGGCCGGAGCGTCGTCTGGTATTCGAGCGAGAACGCCGAGATGGCCCACTGCGACCGGGTCTACGTCTTCCGGGCCGGCCGGGTGGTCGCCGAGCTGGCCGGGGCGGAGATCTCCGAGGAGAGGATCATCGCCGTCTCGTTCGCCGAGTCCGATGGAGCGCAGAACCATGAGTGAGACTCTCGTGCCGGCCCTGCCGAGCCGGGCGCGGATGCGCCGGACGGCCCCGGCCGTGGTCAGCGCCGTCGCCATGATCGCGATGATCGCCGTCTGCGCGTCGCTGCAGCCGGACGTGCTGAGCGTGGCCGGGCTGTCGCTGGTCCTCTCGGCGACCGTGCCCCTGGTCATCGCGGCCCAGGCCCAGATGACGCTGATGGCGGTCGGTGACATCGACCTCGGCATCGGTACCTTCGTCGGCCTGGTCACCGTGATCACGGCGACCAGGCTGGTGACCTCCCCGCTCGTCGGGGTCCTGATCCTGCTCGGGCTCGTCGCCTCCTACACCGTGCTCGGCGTTCTCATCCACCTGCGCAGGGTGCCGTCGCTCATCGCCACCCTCGGCGCGTCGTTCGTCTGGCTGGGGCTGGGCATGTTCGTCCTGCCGACACCCGGCGGAACGACCCCGGAGTGGCTGGCGGCCTTCGGCATGTGGCAGCCCGCCGGGTTCCCGGCGCCGCTGCTGCCGATCCTCCTCGTCGCCGCGCTGGTCTACCTGCTCAGCGCGCGCAGCACCCTCGGGGTCCGGATGCGCGGCCTGGGCAGCAACCCGGTGGCCCTGGAGCGGGCGGGCCTGCGCCCGCTGGCGTCGCGGGCCATCGCCTACACCGCCGCGGGCGCGCTCGGCGTGCTGTCCGGGCTCGTGCTGGCCTCCCAGACCGGGGGCGGTGACGTCTCGTCGGCCTCCAGCTACACCCTGATGACGGTGGCGGCGGTGATCCTCGGCGGCGGCTCCTTCCACGGCGGCAGCGCCGTGCCCTGGGGAGTGGTGGTCGGCGGCGTGACCCTCGGCCTGGTCAGCGTGGTCCTCAGCCTGCTCGATGTGCCGACCAACATGCAGTCGGCGGTTCAAGGCGTGATCGTCCTGGCCGTGCTCGCCGGACGCGTCCTGGTCGGAAAGGTGCTGCGATGAACATCCGCGCGCTCGTTGCGCGTCCGTGGATCTGGGGTTTCGCCGCGGCGGCGCTCGTCTGGCTGATCATCCTGGCCATCTCAGGTCAGGGGGGCGGCCAGACGGTCTCCCTGGCCCTGTCCCTGGCGCCCTACCTGGTCATCGTGGGACTCGGGCAGATGCTCGTCATCACCGCAGGTCCCGGCAACATCGACGTCTCCGTGGCGCCGATCATCTCCCTCGCCGGATTCGTCTCGGTCCTGGCGGCCTCGTCCACCGGCTCGGCGACGTTGGGAATCCTCGCGGGCGCCGGTGTGGGTCTCGTCATCGCGGCGATCAGCACGGTGGCGATCCTCGGCCTGTCCGTTCCGCCGATCATCGCCACGCTGGCCGCCGGGCTCATCGCCTCCTCGGGCACGCTGTCGCTGGCGAACGGTTTCAGCGCGGTGCCCGATCCGGGACTGCGGAGCCTGCTCAACCTGCGCCCGGCGGGCATCCCCATCCTCGCCGTGGCCATCGCGGTGGTGACCGTCCTGGTCATCGCACTGCTGCGCGGCACGATCTACGGCCGTTCGCTGATCGCGGTGGGACAGAACCGCCGGGCGGCCGAGCGCGCCGGAATCCCCGTCGCGCGGATCATCGCGGTGACCTACCTGGCCAGCGGCGCGCTGGCCGGTCTGACCGGAGCCCTGCTGGCCGCCTACATCGCGCCCTCCGCGGACCTCGGCACGCGCTACCTGCTCGACTCGGTGGCCGTCGTCGTGATCGGCGGAACGCTCATCTCGGGCGGGCGGGCCGTGCCCGTCGGTGTCTGGGGGGCCGCGCTCTTCTTCATCCTGCTGGACGGCCTGGTCAACCTCGTGGGCTGGAGCAGTGCGGCGCAGAACCTGCTCAAGGGCGGTCTGGTGCTGCTGGTCCTCTTCCTCGCAGGCGGCGGTGACCGCGTCGCCGGCACATCCTCCCGTTTCCGACGGCGGCCGCGACCCGCGGCCGTCACCACCACAACCACTGGAGAGAACACCCATGGCTGACACCGACGGTCTGCTCGACGCCCGCGACTTCGGCGGCGCCGCCTCCGTGACCGGCGGCTTCCACGTCAAGGGCGCACAGGCCCAGGACTGGGGCCTGCAGAACCGGCTCGCGCGCATCTTCAGGGCCGACACCGGCCGGACCGTGATGCTCGCGTTCGACCACGGCTACTTCCTCGGCCCGATGGCCGGCCTTGAGCGCATCGACGTCAACATCGCCCCGCTGGTGCCCAACGCCGACGCGATCATGCTGACCCGGGGCGTGCTGCGCACCAGCATCCCGCCGGCCACCGACGCCGGCATCGTGCTGCGCGCCAGCGGCGGCCCGAGCGTGCTGCGCGACCTCTCCGACGAGCACATCGCCCTGGACATGGAGGACGCGGTACGGCTCAACGCCGCGGCCGTGGCCATCCAGGTCTTCGTCGGCAGCGAGAACGAGTCGCGGTCGATCGCCAACCTCGCCGCGCTGGTGGACGCCGGCCAGCGGCACGGTGTCGCCGTGCTCGGCGTCACCGCCGTCGGCAAGGACATGGTCCGCGACGCCCGCTACTTCCGGCTGGCCACCCGGATCAGCGCGGAGATGGGCGCGCACATCGTCAAGACGTACTACGTCGAGGAGGGCTTCGAGACCGTCACCGCGAGCTGCCCGGTGCCGATCATCGTCGCGGGTGGCAAGAAGCTGCCCGAACTCGACGCCCTGACGATGGCCTACCGGTCGATCCAGGAGGGTGCCGCCGGCGTCGACATGGGCCGCAACATCTTCCAGAGCGAGAACCCCGCCGGCATGCTCGCGGCGATCCGCGCCGTCGTGCACGACGAGGTGAAGCCCGAAGAGGCATACCAGCTCTTCAAGGACCACTCGGCCGCCGGCACCGCGTCCTGACCCCTTCTGGGGCTCGGGCCCCGGCGCGAGACCGCCGGGGCCCGGTCCCGTCATCTCCCGGGAGCTCCCATGTCGCAACAACCAGCCGGATCTGACGACGTCGTCGACCTCGCCGTCATCGGAGCCGGTATCAACGGGCTCGCCATAGCCCGTGACGCCGCCACCCGTGGCCTGCGTGTCGTCGTCGTCGACCGCGCCGACGTGGGTTCGGGAACGTCGAGCACGTCCAGCCGGCTGATCCACGGCGGGCTGAAGTACCTCGAACGCTACGACTTCAACCTCGTGCGGGAGTCGATCCGTGAGCGGCACCTGCTGTTCCGCAACGCCCCGCACCTCGTTCGCGACTACCCCATGCTGATCCCCTCCTACGCGGGTGACAGCAGGCCCGGCCCGCTGATCCGGCTCGGCCTGGCCGCGTTCGACGTCCTGTCGACGGGGCGCAGGCACGGCCGCAGCCGCAGTGTGTCCCTCCGCGCGGTGGCCCGCAGGTGGCCCACGCTGTCGAGGCGCGGCCTGCGCGGGGCCTCGCTGTTCCCCGACGCGCAGGTGCCGTGGGCCGAGCGGCTCTGCGTCGAGTTGCTCCTCGACGCCCGGCGGCTCGGCGCGCGGGTGCTCACCCACACCACGGTCACCGGGCTGGTCGTGGAGAACGACCGGATCGCCGGGATACGGGCCGAGGACAACGCCTCCGGTGCGCGAACCGAGATCCGGGCCGCGGTCACGGTGAACGCGGCCGGCCCGTGGATCGACAGGATCCTCGACGGGCAGGTGGCCAGCCGGCGCCTCAACGGCGGCACCAAGGGCAGCCACATCGTCGTCGACGCGTTCCCGGGCGCGCCCGACACCTGCATCTTCTTCGAGGCGGCCGCCGACCATCGGCCGATCTTCGTCCTCCCCTGGGAGGGGCGCTACATGCTGGGCAGCACGGACCTGACCTACGAGGACGATCTCGACGAGGTCGTCACCAGCGACGAGGAGATCGACTACCTGCTCGCCGAGACCAACCGGATCTTTCCGAACGCCGGCCTCACCCCCGACGACGTGCTCTACAGCGTGGCCGGCGTCCGGCCTCTGCCGTACACCGCCGGGATCTCCGACAACGCCAAGATCAGCCGTGGGCACACGGTGCACAGCCACGCCCCGGCCCACCCGGGGCTGTTCACGGTCATCGGCGGCAAGCTGACGACCCACCGCGCCCTCGCCGAGGACGTCACCGACGCGGTGCTGCGCGCGCTCGGCCGCACTCGCCGGCGCTGCCTCACCCGCTCCCGGGCCTTCCCCGGAGCCGACACCGCCGACTGGCCGACCTTCAGCGCGGACTTCATGCGCTCCTCGCCGCTCACCCCGGCGCAGTCGCGCCGGCTGCTCGACGTCTACGGCGTACGGGCCCGCAGGGTGCTCGAACTCGCTGAGACGGACGACACACTCGCCGAGGTCGTCGACGAGGAGACCGGCGCGCTCGCCGCCGAGGTGGTGATGGCGGTGCGCGAGGAGGGCGCCGTGACGCTGGGGGACATCCTGCTACGACGTACCCTGATTGGACTCGGGCCCGACATGGGCCTGAAGGCGGCCGCGGCCTGCGCCGACATCGCCGTACGTCACCTCGGCTGGGACGAAGGGCGGGCCCGCGCCGAGATCACCGGCTACGAGGCCGAACTGCGGCGCTTCAGGCCGCGGGTTCTGGCCACGTCGGCCACCCCGTCGGCCACCCCGTCGGCCACACTGCGGAGTAGCGACAGGAGGACCTCGTGACAGCCCCGGACACGTGCTATATCGGTGTCGACATCGGCCTGACGGCCTCGAAGGTCGCGGCCTTCGACACCGAGGGGCGGGAACTCGGCGTCGTGCACGCCCGCACCCCCCGCACCAGCGTGACCGCGCACCGTCACGACGTCGACATGCTCGGGCTGGCCGACACGGTCATGGCGCTGCTCGGCGAGCTCACCGGGAAGCTGGCCGCCGACGGATACACCCCGGCGGGCATCGGGGTGGCGGCCCACGGTAACGGACTGTATCCGGTCGACGCCGCCCTGAGGCCGGTCGGGCCCGCCATCGCGTCGTCGGACAGCCGGGCCCAGCGGATCGTGGACGCGATCCCGGAGCGGGAGGCCAGGCGGCTGGCCAGGGAGACCGGCTCCATCCCGTGGGCCGCACAGCCCGCCGTGCTGCTGCGCTGGCTGCACGACGTCGAGCCGGAGAGCTACCGGGCCACCCGGTGGGCACTGTCCTGCAAGGACTGGGTCACCGCGCAGCTCACCGGTGTGCCGAGCGCCGACTACAGCGACGCCAGCGCCTTCGGCATGGTGGCCCTCGACACCCGCGCCTACACCCCGACGGCGCTGGAGCTGGTGGGGCTGCCGGCGAGCGACCTCGACCGGTTCCCTCCGCTGCGCCAGTCCAGTGACGTGGTCGCCGGGCTGAGCGCCCAGGCCGCGGCACGCACCGGACTCCCCGAGGGACTGCCGGTGATCGCCGGTTGCATGGACTGCGTGGCGGCGACGCTCGGCGCCGGGGGACGCGGCCTCGGAGACGTGACGATCATCGTCGGGACGTGGGCCATCAACGGGGCCGTGGTGCCCGCCCGCACCCCGGCGCCCGAGGTCACCATGAGCGCGCTGATGCCCGACCCGGCCACGATGCTGGCCATGGAGGTCGCGCCGACCTCGGCCGCCAACCTCGAATGGCTGGCGTGCGCGTCGGTGCCGCACGACCAGGTCGGCGGCCTGCTCGCGGCGGACCTGCTCGGGGAGGCGGCCATGGTGCCGCCGGGCGCGGAGGGCCTGCTGTTCCTGCCCTTCGTCAACGGAGCCCCCGAACACCCCGCGGCGTCGGGGACCTTCCTCGGCATCTCCGGCGTGCACCGCCGCGGGCATCTCACCCGCGCGGTCATCGAGGGGGTCGCCCAGTACCACCGGGTCCAGCTCGACCGGGTCCTGGCCAGCGGAGCCGACATCGGGGACCGGCCGTGGCGGCTGGCCGGTGGCGGCGCCCGATCCGAGGTCTGGGCGCAGATCTTCGCCGATGTGCTGGGGCGGCCGGTCCGCCGTCAGCTCACCAGCGAGCTGGGAGCACGCGGCGTCGCCTCGCTGCTGCCCGCCGCGCTCGGCCACGATCTCCAGCCGTGGTCGGTCAGCGACGAGGACGACCTGTGCGTGCTTCCAGGCCCCCACCGGGAGGCGTACCTGCGGCACTCGGAGGTCTTCGACCGGACGCTGGCCGGCATGTCGTCCGCCTGGTCGGAGGTCGATCGGTACCGCACGGCCGGTCCCGCCGACGCCGGGTAAGGCCGGGAGGGCGCCGGGCCGGCCGGTCACGGCCGCCGCCGGGCGCCTGCCGGGAACCCGGGACGCGGGCGCCGGGCCGTGACCAGGCGTGCGCGGGCCGCCCCGACGCCTCCGTCATCCCGGCCGGGTCCAGGACGTCGTCGCCCCGATAACCGG
>NZ_JBEOZN010000200.1:0-13939 GCF_040298085.1 Streptosporangium sp. NPDC001681
AGGCTCGCCAGATCCGTGAGACGGTCGATTGTGATGGACCAGGCGGAGTGAATGGCGGCCAGGGCCATAGGGGCGGCGCGCTGGTCACCGGTCGGTGCGGGGGCGCAGGGCTCCGCCGGTGAGGCCGTCGCGGGCCAGTGAGGTGGCGCGGTCGCTCAGTTCGGTGAGTTCCCGGACGCGCCGTTCGAACTCGTCGAGGGTGCGGAAGGCGGTGCCGTACAGTCGCTGGTCGTCGATGCTCATCTGCGGGATGCGCGAGCCGCGGATGTCGGTGCGGAAGGTGCCGCTGGCGCTGGTGGAGCGCCGGGTGTTCGCGGTGCTGCGCAGGAAGCCGTGCAGGTAGTCGGTGTCGAGCTGGTCGCTGGTGGAGACGGCCTCCCCTTCGATGACCTCGACGAGTTTGGCACGGGCCAGGTCGGCCACCCTGATCGTGGCGCCCTCCAGGCAGCCGGGTCCGGAGGTGAGCGGCGGCAACAGGTCCAGTAGCTCCCGGAGCTTGGCCGCCAGGACCTCGCGGGTGGACGTGTACTCCATGAGTTGGTCGGTGCGGGCCGCCGCGACGTGGCGTGCGGGGGTGAGGTCCACCGTCTCGTCGAGCAGGTCAATCAGCGCTACGTCCACGACCTGGTCCGGAGTGGGGTCGAACGGGCCGTCGGGGTCGTTGGCCGTGAGGTCCGCCATCCGGACAAAGGAGGCCGCGCCGTCGGGGGAGGAGGGCCGCGCCAGCAGCCAGAGGTGCACGGGCTGGGCGTGGGAGGCGACCATCCCCGCCGGTAGTGCGATGAGCTGGGTGAGGACGCCGCGCCGTACGAGCTCGGCACGGATCCGGCGGCCCGCCTTGCGGTATGCAGCGGAGGCGGAGGCTACGAAGACCGCTTTGCCGCCGGGCGCGACGTGCGCGTAGCAGTGCTGCAACCAGGCCAGCTCGCTCTCGGCCCGGGTGGGAACGCCGAACTCCCAGCGGGCGTCGAGCAGCAGGTCCTCGCGACCCCAGTCGGAGACGTTCATCGGCGGGTCGCACACCACGAGGTCCGCCCGAAGCTCCGGCCAGTGGTCGTCACGCAGTGAGTCGCCCACCCTGACCGTCACGCCCGTCTTTCCGGCGAGTCTCGTACGCGATCCGGCGAGCCGGGCGGCCGACGGATCTACCTCCTGCCCGGCCAGGGTGACCTCGGGGCCGTTGCCGAGCGTGAGGAGCAGGGATCCGATTCCACAGGCGGGGTCGAAGACGGTGCCGCTCGCCGAGCCCGCGAAATGCCGCACCGCACGGGTCAGGCGAGAGGTCGACACCTGCTCCGAGCCCGCCCGACCCGCCGAGTCGATGAGGCGTTCGGTGAGCCCCGCGACGACCTCGGCCGGTGAGCTCTGCGCGGCCAGATCCTTCACCAGCGACCGGATTCCGGTATCCAGCGAGGTGGCGGACCCGGTGGTGAACAGCTCGGCGACGTCGGCGAGGCCACGCGTCATGTCGTCGCCGTACGCCCCGCGCAGGGCCTGCCAGACGAGCACCTCGCCGGAGACCTCGCCGCCCCTGCGGTGCCGGTCCAGCCAGGTGTGCACCTCGGATAGGGCGAACAGGGCGTTGTGCGCCCCACCTCCGACCGGCGCGGGAAAGTCGGCGTGCCGCCTACGCCAGTTGGAGACGGCGGCCCGCGTCACCCCGGCCAGCTTCGCGATCTCCGCAGCCGAGACCAGGGAATCGGCACTGGCTCGGGAATCGGCGTTCATGGGGAAACAGTACACGTGGTGGTAGGAATCTCCAGGTAGTGGGTGCGTTGACATCGTCAACAGAGATACCCGGCGGACGTGTGCCACGTCGCAGTCCGAGCGATAACGAAATGGAGGAAGAGGCGACGGCGCCGGCGTTGCTTGCGATACTCGGCGTACGGCCACGCCGGCACGCAGCGAGACGGATCGCCTACCGAGTGGGACTGGGCATGAACGATTCCACTGACACCGCCGACTCGGGCGCCGCTCGCGGCGCCGTCTGGCGGACGAACATCCTTGTCGGGCTCGGCTCGGTCGCCGACATCGCAGCCGTGGCGCAGCTGATCACCAGCGGCTCGCGGCAGGGAGTGTTCGTCGCGGGACTGCTGGCGATCCTGGCCGGCCTGCTCGGACTGATCCAGCTCCTCGGGCGGCCGGTCGGGCTCCGGGCGATGGTGATGGTGTTACTGGTCGGCGTCGGCGCGGGAGTGACCGGTGCGATGGCCGAGCAGTACCTCAACGAACCCGCCGACGTCCCATTGGCCGCCGTCGCGTCCTCCTCACCATCCCCCTCCTCTTCGGGGTCGGGCACCCCGACGCCTGCCGGCACCGCGTCGGCTCCCAGGCCCACGCCGTCGGCCACCACATCTTCGCTCACGGCCGGTGAGGTTCTGCGCGAGGCCGAGGTGTCCCTGAAGGACCAGGACTACCTGGACGCCGAGACCGGAAGGATCGGCGTGGTGCAGCCGGGTGCCAGCGATCTCTGGTACGTCAGCCCCTACCGTTCACTGTGGACGGCCGGCGGCGGAGCCCTCCCCATCACCCCCATCGACATCGAGGGCCGCCCGGACAGCGCCGCGTGCGCGGACGCGCTGGCGGCCCGCGACTACGACCTGGTGGAGGTCGGCAAGATGAAGGCCGGTGGCTGGGCATGCGCGCGCACCGCGGAGGACAATCTCCTCGCGGTCCAGATCCGCGCCGTGCCGGTGGGCGACGCGCCGCTGGAGATCTCGTACGTCGTCTGGCGCAACTGACCACCGGTCCTGTGCACATCCGCGCGGATGTGCACAGGACCGGTCAGGGCGCGCGAACGTACGCGACGCCGAACGTGCTGTCGCCGGGGACCCCCGCGGTGGTGTGACACCAGACATGGATCGACAACCGGGGCGGTGCGGCGTACGAGTCGATGGTGCCGAGGTGGCAGTAGCCGCCGCCCGCTCCGGTCGCGGTGACCTGCACGCTGTCGCCGGTTTTGCCGAGGGTGTTCCAGGTCAGCCGGTAGTAGCCGACGCCGAGCCGGGTGACCGCGGGCACCTCACCGTTGCCGCTGAACGAGCGGGCCGCGTCCACGACCGGGTCGGCCGGGTCACCGGTGACGGCGGCGTAGGCGGCCGGTGTACCCGCGTCCCGGTGCAGACCCGCGCCCTCCACGTAGGACAGCAGCCACGGCGAGTCCGCGGGCTGTGCGGTGGCCGCGCCGCCGATCGCGTAGCAGACCACGGTGATCTCCACTCGGCCCGCGCCGGGCGTGGTGCCCGACGGGTTGCAGCGCACCGCCGCCCCGGCGCCGTACGGCGTCACCTGAACGTACCCGGCCCCCGTGGCGAACGCCGTACCCTCCAGGACCACCCGGTACCGTCCGGTGCCCTCGCGTAGTACGCGGTTGACGCCGTGGCCCGAGTTCACCGTGCCACCGTTGTGGACCGGGTCCACCGTGGCCGTACCCCCGGCGCCGTCGTCGTACCGGACGGTGGCGTAGGGGCGCGTCCCGCCGCCGGGCGCGGCGAAGAAGATGGTGAACCACCAGTCCACCGGCGCGCCGGTCTCGTTGAGGCAGCGCACCCGGATCAGCTCGTCCGGGCCGTCGGGAACGTGGCCGACGACCCCGCAGGTGCGGCCCCGGTACGCGGTCCGGTACGCGGTCACGTGTGCGATCCCGGCCGCCGAGGCGACCCCGGGAAGGCGTACCTCGTAGCTGCCGGTGCCGGTGTGCACGACGGTGGCGCGCCGGTCCGCGGTGGCGGGGTCGAGCCGGCCGGTGCTCCACTGCCAGTGCAGGTTGAGCGGGGTCACCGCCCCGATCGGCGCCTCGGCGGTGGTGGCCCGGTCCATGTACGCGTACCCCCAGCGTGGTGTCGTCCCGGGGGGCGGGCCGCTCGCCGCGACCAGCGCGTCGACGACGCGCGCCCGGTGGCGTTTGATCTCCTCCGTGCCCATCTCGGGGACCGGCGCGGGCAGGGGCAGCCCGGCATCCGGCGAGACACCGATGCGGAACCCGAGGCGCGCCCAGTCGTCGGCGCCGTCCAGGACGTCGTCGTAGCCGTACTGCACCGGGTAGTCGAAACCGTGCGCGGCCTTGGCCGTGTCGCCCGGTACGGCCGGGCTCTCGCACCGTCCGTTGAGTCCGGCGTAGATCAGCCCGTACCTGGACAGGTCATCGCTGCCGGGGAAGGGCGCGGTCTCCAGGTCGTCGTTGTTCGGAGGGGTGCGGTCTGGGTCGGTGCCCGCGACGCACTTCTGGAACTCACCGTTGATGTCGACCGCGACCGGGAGGGCGTCGAACGTGTCGTCGAGGTCCCAGTCCAGTCCGGCCGAGCCGTCCCCCACCCGCAGGGTGCCGCTGTTGTCCCACCACGCCGCCATGGTGTCGGTGCCGACGCCGATCCCGGTGTGCTCGTCGAGGCGCCGGCGGTCGAGCGGCGGCAGCACGGCCCGGGAGTAGTCGAGCGTGCTCACCTCGTCGAGTGCCACCCGAAGGCGGGTGCCCCAGTCGGTGGCCGGGCCGATCGCCTCTATCCGCGCGCGCCACTCGCTGATGTCCGGCAGTCCGATGAACTGGTAGTTGTAGTTCATCACCGACAGGTAGTTCGGCTTGTGGTTGACGTCGTCCGCGCCGCCGTGGCCGAGGCCGAGGGCATGGCCGAGTTCATGGGCGAACGTCCCGCTCTGCGCCCGCACCGGCACGTCCGGCCAGGTGCCGAGGGTGACCAGGAAGTCCCGCCCGTGGCAGCACCATCCGCTGCTGTCGGTGTCGTCGTACTGGAAACCCCAGAGGTTGTAGCGGAACAGGTCGGACCGGCCGGGCGTGAAGTTGGCCTCCCGGAAGCCCAGGAAGGGAATCTGCCCGTTGTGTTCTATGTTGAGTGGCCGCCTGCGCTGCTCCGGGGTGACCGGGATCGCGTCGTCGACGTCCACGAGCAACTGGATGCCGGGCTCCGGCGTGTGGCCGTACGGGCAGGTGGGCCGCGCCGGGCGCGGCGCGTTGTCGAACATGGCGACCGCCTCCTGGATCGCCGCGGCGTCCGGCCGGTCGTCGCCGGCCTCCGTACCGTCGTCGAGCCAGTCGAGTTCGATCGCGATGGTGCCGCGGCACGGGTCGGCGTCGTGGTCCGGCAGCCAGCTGTCCACCGTGCCGCCGGGGCGGGTGATGCCCTCCAACTCGACGCGGTCGGTGAGGCCGTCGCCGTCGCCGTCCAGGTCGAGGGTGCTGAAGGTCCGGTCGGCGTTCTTGCGGAACCGGTGCAGTAACTGGCCGGGCGGTGCGGCGCGGTCGATGAGCACCGTGCCCGTGTCACGGTCCACGATGCGCAGGGCGGCCAGGTCCCAGTTGTCGGCGCTGATGTCCGGAGCGTCCGAGAGATGGTCGAACACGAACCCGTCGCGCAGGGCGCTCACCGGCAGGCACGGTGACAGCACCGCGTTCCAGGTGAAGGTGGCATGAGCATGGTCACCGGTGCCGCCCGAATGGAACTGGCGCAGCGGCTCGGGGTCGGGCGTGCCGTCGCCGTCGGCGTCCTCGAAGAGGAAGAACGGGCCGGTGGGCCGGTCACCGAGGCGGATCGACTCGGAGGAGTCGTCGCGCAGGCCGTCCCCACCGGTGGTGATGGTGAAGGCGACCCGGCACAGTTCGCCGGGCAGGGCGTGCGCGGCCGGCGGGGCTCCGGCCACCGCCACCGTCACCGCCAGGATCGTCACCGCCACCATCGCGCCCAGCAGAACCTTCGAGGGGATCCGTCCCCACCATGACGTCATGCGCCGATCCCTCCGCGTGACCCCGGTCCCCCAAACGCATGGAACCGCGCCATATGGCCGGTGACAAGAAGCAGAGGCGTACTAAATTTTTGGACAGGTGTCCGCGTTCTTCGATGTGTGCCGTACGACCGATGAGCGCACGGTTATCTCTTCCTTCCTTTGAACCTGATGGTGTTACGTCCCCGGCTCGCAGTTGCCGCTCTACATCGTGGGCTGGCGGATCGGGGCCCACTATCCGCTGTCGGTCGTCACCGACGTCAGCGGCGGCATCGACATCACGGTCTTCTCGTACGCCGTACCTGGACGTGGGCATCGTCGTGGACCGGGAGACGGTGCCGGATGTATGGGACTTCACCGACTACCTGCGGGACGCCCTCGCGGAGCTCTGATACTCAGGAGTCGAGGAAGGTGACGACCCTTCCGAGCGCGTAGTGGCGGTCGATGTCCCTGTTCTCCTCGCTGAGGTAGGTGCCGCCGGACTGGTTGACGACCTGCTGGGCCCGCCAGAACAGATCCATGTCCGGGTTCACCGCCGTCATCAGCGCCTCGGCGGCGGCTCCCTTCACCATCCATCGGCCATAGTCGGTGTCATGGCCCGGCGAGGCCTGAAACGCCTCCGACGCCCGTCGTGCGAACTCCGCTCGGAAGACGCCCAGCCGCCCGGCCAGCTCGGCGGAGCACGCGCCGGTCGCGATCAGGCCCAGCGCCTCCTCGACCAGGGGGCCGTCGATGCCCGCCGTGGCCACGGCCAGGCCGGCCGCGATGCCGACGATCTCCGGCAGCCGGTCGGGGGCGGGTTCGGCGATGATGTGGGCGATACGGGGGTCGATGGCCGCGATGGCCCGCATGCGCCCGTCGACTCGGAGGGCCGGGCGCGCGCCGACGGTCACCGGTCGTAACCAGTGGAGGGCGTGGGACCGGGTCGTCCAGTCGTCGTCGATGACGACTCCGGACAGGTGCTCCGCCACGGCGAACGCGGTGGCCTTCCAGTCGGCACGCCAGTCGGCCTCACTCATCGGCAGGTCGTCGAGCCACTCCCGGCCACGAGCGCCGTCGAGATCCAGGGCGTCAAACGACGCGACGACCTCGCCGTCACGGACGTAGCTGACGAAGGTTGCCATGTTGATGGTCCACGCCACCCGGAACGCCTCACCCTTCGCCGCGACCTGGCCCAGCAACGTCTCGCTCAGCCCGCGGAACGCGAACGGCTCGACGATCACGGCCCACTCCCCGTGGCGGGCGACCAGGGCCACGCCGGTGGCGTCGTCGGGCAGGTCCTCCGGGGCGATGCCGAACAGGCCGTCGAAGGTCTCCGGTTCCGCCACGAGGGGGTCTCCGCCGAACGCCCGGACCGCCTGGTCGAGATCGCTGGTCCTGATCCAGGTGAAGCAGGCGCTCTCGATCTCCATCTCGATCATGTGAAGGCTCCAGGAAACAGCAGGGTGAGGGCGGTGAACAATCCGCCCTCACCCTGGTCATCTATCAGGCGGGGGGAATGGGGCCGATGATGTCCCCTATTCCGTCGATCGTACAGATGCCGTGATCGAGTTCCGGAAGTTCCTCCGGAAGCGGATCGGTGACGACGACGCCGGGCGCGCCACCCGTCGGCGCCGTTTTACCCTTCTCGATGATGTCCATCCAGAACGAGAAATTGAGGGTTTTTCATCCTGCCTCGCGCATTTGAAGCGTGAGGATGGCTTTGACCAGCTGACCTGCGCGAAGAGGGCAGCAGCGGAGTTTGCGCAGGATGCGCCAGGTCTTCAGCACGGCATTCGCGCGCTCGCCGGGGCCGCGGAGCTGGGCGTGGGCGGAATTGGCCGTCTTCTGTGACTGGGGCTTGCCTCGGCCCTTGTACGGCACCAGTATGCGTGGACCTGCACCGACGTAGGCCTTGTCGGCCAGGGCGATGAGTCCGCAGGCGTGCAGTCGGCGGATGAGGCCCCAGATCCGGGCCGCTTTGAGGTCGCGCACCGAACCGGGCAGGGAGCCGGAGGTCCAGAGCGGGGTGCCGTCCGAGGCGGCGAGGACCTGGATGTTCATGCCGTGCGTCTTGTGTTTGCCGGAGTAGTAGGGCCGGTCGGCGGCCACGCGGTCGATGGGGATGAGCGTGCCGTCCAGTACGACGAAGGCGTATCCGGCGCGCTTGGCCGTACGAAGCGCCTGATCGAGGGTGGGTGAGCGTTGGGCGAGCAGGGCGACGGCCTCGCGGACGTAGCGCCAGGCGGTGGCCGTGCCGATGCCGAACCCTGCGGTGATCTCGGCGAACGTCTCGCTTTTGCGCAGGTAGACCAGTACAAGAAGGGCTTGTCGGCAGGGAGTGAGTCTGCGCCAGGTCGAACCGATCGTGGCTCGGTGATGGCGGATCACGCCGGTGAGGTAGGTCAGAGTCCGGGGTGACAACGGCAGCGCAGCACGATAGAACAGCACACGAGCCTCTGGTGTGATGGTTGATCTTGGTCGACAACCCTTCTACCGGAGGCTTCTCTATTCCGGCACCACGTCCGGCGGTCCGCAATGAGCCCACGACCTGCGCTATCAGGTTGGAATGAGCTCATGGCAGGCTGCTTCGGCTGCACGCTCAGTATGCGTACATCAGCATTCGCTGAAGGGAAGTGCTGTTTGGTCCACCGCGGATCTATAGGCAGCTTTTCATCGCCGCCAGAATTGGAATAGCGTCAATCTTTTCTTGGTTCAAGCTGTCCCAATAGAGTCCTTGTGGTCGGCGCTGTGGTCCGCACTCGATGACCTCATCCGGCGTCACGATCAGATCGACGCTGAAGTCATGCTTGGTTTCCGGTAGTTCGTCGTCAACCACCTGCGAAGAGTGCACCGTCGTCACGATGGTCGTCTTCGGCCCGATCAACCCCGCCTCCTGGAGCAGGGCCACCTCGATGTCGGAGTAGCCGGCGCCTTTACCCAGCCGGACGCCATGCCGGTTGACCGCGACGCTGCCGCACACGATCAGATCGACCGGCCGCATGTCGTCCACGCCGATCTTGTGTGCCACGGTCGCGGCCACCTTGCTCGACGCGGCCTCGGCCGGGGGTACGGTCAGCGTCGCCGGATCGAGCAGGTAGAACGGCAGTTCCTCCGCCAGCTTGGGCACGGCCATGTAGACCAACCGGTTCTCAGTGAGCGCCCGCACTCGGACCGGGAGCTGTGCTTTGTCCGGTACGGATTTGATGACCTGGGCGGCCTGCCACACGGGCAGCTCGGCCAGGCGGTCGGCGGCGGCCTCGGCTCCGAAGAAGGCGGGGATACGGCCGTGGACACCGGGCGGCGCGGCCCGCTCGCGCTCCAGCAACGCCCATACTCGCTCGCGGATCGCTTGTTTGGCCTGGTCGGTGCCCGAACTGGTCAACTTCGCTCCCTACGCCGCTGCCATAAGGGTGAACAGACGGTCGTACACGTCTTGGACGACCGGCATCCGTCGCCAGGGACGCAGTTCCCGGCCAGCTCCGAAGACGATGCCGAGCCCACCGCCACCCCAGGTCATCTCTACCACTTCTATGGCGCTGTGCAGCCAGGCTGCGGCCCCGTCGAGCTTCTTCTGACGGATACAGGCGAGGGCCAGATTGCCGAGCACGATCGCTTGGGACTTCGATCGATCGCGGAGAGCTTGCGCCGTACCTTCAAGGAACGGCTCAGCGCGCCCGGCATCGTTGAGGAACAGGTAACAGGAGCCCGCCAACCGGCCATACTGGGTCGGCGAGAACAGATCAGCCGCCGCGTCCGCGGTGCCGATCTGTTCGAAACGCACCTGTGCCAGGCTCAAGGCTTGTTCGCAGTCCTGCCGTTGCCCGAGCATGGCCCGCGCCTCCGCCGCGTGCAAGATGGCGAGGCCCGTCAGGACGTGGCTGTTGCCTTTGACCGCCTCGGCTGTCTGCATGGCGAGTGCCAATCCGGCCTGCGGGTCTTTCTCGCCATAGAGGGCAATGAAGCTCGTCCGAAGCAAGGCCAGCCCTTCGGCCGTTGGATCGTGAATCTGTCGCGCTGCTTCCACAGCTTGCCCGAGGTAGGCGCGAGCCGTGGCGTGATCGCGGCGCTGTGAGGCGTCCCAGACAAGCTGACCCATGAGCGTTGCCGCTTCGGCCTCGACCGCGAACAGTTCGCGGCGCACTCGGCCTGTGGCGGCGTGTGCTCTGAGGAAGCTGACCTGCCCCAAGCACTGCCCGGCATCAGCCAGTAGGGAGGTGGACGGCGCCCTGTCGTAGCGCACATCGAGCTCTTGCACACGCTCGCGCAGCCGAGCCACAGCTATCAGATCGACACTGCTGGGGTGTTCGAGGACGTGGTCCAGTCGCTCATCGGCAACCGCTTCGGGTTCTCCGGCCTCGGCGAGCAACTCGTCAAGCTGCTCGATGGACACCTGGAGGGCGCGCGCCAGCTTCGGACGCAACCAGGGCAACGGCTCGGTCTCGCCTGACTCCCAGCGCGTCACCGTCGACCGGTCGATGCCGAGCCGTTCGGCCAACCGCTCTTGGCTGAAACCCACGGTTTTCCGGCGCTGAGCGAACCGCTGTCGCCGTGATGCCATGTCTTCCGCTCCCTTCCGTCAGTCCGGGACGCGTTTCCGCTGGTCAGAGGTCTGAACGCCGCAATCCTGAGACAACGGTGCGGTGGTTCCGCTCTGGTACGTCTCCACTACTCCCTGTTGTATTCAGATTACGGTGCGCAGATGCCGGGAGGGAAGCGGTTATGAAAAGAAATGGATTAGCCGCGCCTTCCGATTTTGATTCATTTTCGGCATTTCATGGCGTGGTAGCCGTAAACAGTCACAGGTGAACCGCCCATGAACCGGGACGATTTCTTGTGATCGACAAAAGTTGACTACTCATAGAGGGGATGACGGCGATCATTGAAGCTACCCGTACTCGGCTGGCCTCGTCATCACGAAAGGGCTAGCGGTGATATGACGGCGCTACCCGTGCCCAAGGCAATACCACTCGCCAAGCTTGGCAACCTCACGAAAGGTCGGCGGCCGGTGAAGCTGCGCGCCGGTGTGGTCGGTCTCGGCAAGCAGGCCTTGGAGGACCACATTCCGGGCCTTCGTTCGTCCGATGGTGCCGAGCTGGTGGCCATCTGCGATGAGAGCCCCGAGATTGTCCGCGAGCATCAGTATCAGCTTCGTGTCAACGGCTACACCGACTTCCGAGAAATGTTCAGGACCGAACAGCTCGACATGGTGATCGTCACCGTGCCGCATCACATCGGCCGGACGGTTATCGAGACTGCGGCCGAACATCGCATTCATGTGCTGAAAGAGAAGCCGTTTGCCACCAGCATGAGCGAAGCGCAGGAACTTGCCAAGCAGTGCGAGGAGTCCGGCATTCAGCTCATGGTCACGCTGCAACGCCGCTTCAATCCGATCTACACCAGCTTCACGCAACTTGCCGACCAGATCGGCACGCCATTCGTCGTGGACGCGCAGTACACGCTGTTCATTGACGACCCCTCCGAGGGCTGGCGCGGCCTGACCGCCAAGGCCGGTGGCGGCTGCATCATCGACATGGGCTACCACCTGATCGACATGATCCTGTGGTACTTCGGTCTACCGGATCGTGTGCTGGCTGACGTCTCGGTGGGTGCCCGGCCAGATCGTGAATACGACGCCGAGGACACCGCGCTCATCCACTTCGGCTACGACAGCGGCTTGTACGGCTCACTGCTGCTGTCGCGCTTCATCGGCCCGAAGACCGAACGGATCCGCTTGGTCGGCAGCAAGGGCATGGTGCACCTGGAGCGCGGCCGTATCCAGAGGCTCACCAATGGCGGCGACGTCATCGAATCACTGTCGCGTGAGCAGGCATGGCCGTCGGCCGGCTACCTGCCAGATCGACTACTTCTGCAGGGTCATCGAGGGCTTGCGGCCGAACACCAGCGGCCCGAAAGAGAACTTGGTGCACATGAGCTTCATCGCTGCTTGCTACGAGTCCGCCAAGACCCACGCCTACATCAACCCTAAGGAGATGCTGTGAACTCACCTCTGGCGCTGCTCGGTGGTGCACCGACCGTCACCCAGCCCGGACCGCACTTCACCTGGCCGCCGGGTGAAACCACCGCGGCGGCTGTGCTGAGCCAACTCGGGCAAGGTATCTCGATCTACAACCGCTCGGGTGTCATCGAACTGCTGGAGAACGAGCTGTGCGACTACCACGGTGTCGCGCACGCCATCCTCACCAGTTCGGGTACGGCGGCGCGCCATTCGATGTACGCAGCCTGCGAGCTCGGGCCGGGAGATGAGGTGATCGTGCCCGCGTACACGTTCTTCGCCACGGTTACGCCGCTGCTGCACCTGGGCGCAGTCCCCGTTCTGGCCGACTGTGATGAATCTGGCAACCTCGATCCGCAGGACGTCGTACGACGGATCACCCCGAGCACCAAGGCCGTGGTCGTCACGCATATGTGGGGACAGCCGGCCGCTATGCAGGCGCTCAAAACCATCACGGACGAGCACGGCCTGATGCTCCTGGAGGACGGTTCGCATGCCCACGGCGCAACCGTCGATGGCCAGCGGATCGGCACCTTTGGACGTGCCGCCGCCTTCAGCATGAACGGACCCAAGCCGCTCTCAGCCGGGGAAGGTGGCTTCGTCCTGACCGACGATGATGAGGTCTACTACCGCGTGCTGCTGCACAGCCAGTACAACAAGCGGTGCCGCAGCGAACTGCCATCCGGCCACCCGCTCTACCGCTACGCCACCACCGGCATAGGGCTCAAGTCCCGCATCCACCCGCTGGCAGCCAGCATCGCCCTTGATCAACTCGGACATCTGAACGACTACCTGAAAGGACGTGCTACCACTGCGGCGTATCTGTGCGAGCGCCTGTCCGAGTTGCCGGGCATCATCGTGCCGGAACGGCCGCTCGGCGTGCGCGCCTCCTGGTACGGCTTGCCGCTCCGCTATATCACGGACGAGCTTGACGGCTTGCCCATCGAGCGCTTCTACGAGGCGCTGCACGCCGAGGGGTGCCACGAGGTAGATCGGCCCGGCTCGACCTGTCCGCTCAACCTCCTGCCATTGTTCCAGGAGCCGGGGCCACTGTTTCCCGAGTACAGCGAAAAGCTCAACTATTCACCTGGCGCTTTCCCAAATGCCGAGGCGATTCACCGCAACACTCTCAAGCTTCCGGTATGGCACAGGGAGGAGGATATGCCGCTGGTCGATAGCTATATCGAGGCGTTCCGCAAGGTGACCGAGAGTTATCGCGATCTCCTCTAGGACAAGGAATCATGGATCAGTCTGCTCTCCTTGAAGAACTCAGTGCCGAGGCCGAACGTGACGGCGTTCAGCAATTCGTCGTCGGCGCGGTCGTGCAACACGACGGCAAGGTGCTCCTCCTCCGGCGGCCGGAGGACGATTTCATGGGCGGTATCTTCGAGCTGCCTAGTGGCAAGGCCGAGGCGGGTGAAGCGCTGGACTCGGCACTGATTCGGGAGGTCAAGGAGGAAACCGGCCTCGACGTCGCCGCCATCCGCGACTACCTGGGAAGCTTCGACTACACGTCCGGCAGCGGCAAGAAGAGCCGTCAGTTTAATTTCGCCGTGGACGTGACCGATGTCGAACCCGTCAAGCTCCAGGAGCATGACGCCTATATCTGGAGCGCACTCGCCGACGAGCCGCCCGTGACGGACGCAGTGAAAGGCGTTATCGGAAAGTATCGAGAACTGCAGGATGAGTAGCCAAATTTCCTTATCGAGATTGTGGCATCACATCTGTAATTCGGCTGCGGGGTCACCACCGTAACTTGACCTCAAAGCAGAAGTGGCTCGCTCGGGCGATGCACCTCGTAATGCGCGCGTAGCGAGGGCGATTTGCGTTCGAGATGGCATGAGAGATGCCCGCGTGGCTCATCGCAATTATATCCGTGCATCGGCTGGACGTACTCGCGGTTCTACTTAATGCGCGACCCGTCCCACCAATTGGTGTAATGCGCTCGTTTCGGTCATGGCGAGCGAAGACAACCCCCGGCGTCCTCGGGCGTGGTGACGCAACCACCGGCCCGAGGACTAGATCAAGAACTCGGAGTCCCCTGACCTATGCAGAACCCTAGCTCGATCCCCCCACATCCCATAAGGCCCGACAACAGCACGCGGGAGGCGTACTGGGAGCTGCCCGCCGATCCCGAAGCGGTCGGTAAGGCGCGTGGTCTCGCGCGTGAGGCCCTCGCCGCCTGGGACATGTCCGCCGTGGCGGAGA
>NZ_JBEOZN010000201.1:0-12836 GCF_040298085.1 Streptosporangium sp. NPDC001681
CGCGTGGTGGGCCCCCCCCCCGGGCGCTCTCCGGGGGGGGGGGGGGCACCGCGCACTAGCGGGAGCCGCCGGCCACGGCGGGCAGGACGGTGACCGTGTCGCCGTCGGCGACCGGGGTCTCCAGCCCGCCCAGGAATCGGACGTCCTCGTCGTTCAGGTAGACGTTCACGAAGCGGCGCAGCGCGCCCTTGTCGACCAGGCGCTCCTTCAGCCCGGGGTGCCGGGCCTCCAGGTCGCCGATCAGCTCCTCGAGCGTGGCGCCCTTGGCGTCGACGGCCTTGGCACCGTCGGTGTAGGTGCGCAGGATGGTCGGAATGCGAACCTCAATGGCCATCGCGGGTCAATCTCCTTGTGTCGTCATGGGAGTGATAGCCCACCGGTTTCGGAACACCGGCGAGCACCGGGGGATTCCAGAAAAGCCGGTCAGCGACAGTCGTAGACGACCACGAAAGGCGTGTGCGCGAACAGGAAGTTCTGCACGGGCGCGATGCCCGCGTGCCGTGCCCGGGGGCCGGGACGCGAGCGCACGACGTCCTCCTGGCTCGGGGCGGCGGTCAGCATGCCCACCAGCTTACCCAAAGGGACAATCCACCACACGGCCGTACACCCGGGACGGTCACCCGGAGGTGATCGTCACCTTCTCCTCGCTCACCACACCGTCGACGATCCGGTACGAGCGGAACTCGGCCTCCGCACCCAGCTCCTCTCGGGTGGAGACCAGCACGTAGTGGGCTCCCGGCTCGGCGGCGTAGGAGATGTCGGTGCGGGAGGGGTATGCCTCGGTGGCGGTGTGCGAGTGGTAGATCACCACCGGCTCCTCGTCGCGGTCGTCCATCTCCCGCCAGACGCGCAGCTGCTCCAGCGAGTCGAACCGGTAGAACGTCGGCGACCGCTCGGCGTTCTCCATGGCGATGAACCGTTCGGGAGAGTCGGAACCGACGGGCCCGGCGATCACACCGCAGGCCTCGTCGGGGTGGTCCGCCCGAGCGTGCGCGATGATCTTGTCAACCAGTTCCCGAGAGATCGTGAGCATGCCTGAAAGCTACCAAAGGGCTCGGACCAGGGTGTCCTGGAGGTAGGTCAGCCAGTCGTAGATGACGTACACCGGATAACGGGGGTCGTGCTCCGACATGTCGGCGATCTCGTCGTGCACCTCCTCGGTCACCTCCAGCCGGGTGCCGAGCGTGAGCCGCACGTCGTTCAGCGCGCGCATCCACGCCTCCGCCTGCTCCCTGGTCAGCTCGACCCGGCCGGGCTCGGCGCTGTCGAGCATCGCCTTGGCGTCGGCCCGCTTGCCCTCGCGCAGCGTCGCCTCGGTGTACCGGCGAAACTCCGCGGCCGCCTCGCCGTCCTCGTACGCCGAGGGGAACAGCCTGGCCAGCACCGGATCGTTGGACTGCTCGGACGCGCCGATGCCGAGCGCCCTCTCCAGCGGATCGTCGCCGGTCTCCCCCGGCTCTATCAGGCCCAGGGTCTGGGTGACCAACGAGCGCAGGATCGACACCTCGGCGGCGTCGAAACCCGTGATCACGCCGCCCTCGCGCCCCGGCTTGAACCCCGAACTCATCTCTCGCCCACCATTCCTCGCGGGCTCCGCCAGAGACCCGCCCGTCGTCTGGGATCGACCCGCCGCCCGCCGCCGCACGACGACGGACCGCGACGGGCGGCACCGGACCGCCCGCCCGCTCACGAATCCCGCTGGACCGTGGCCCACAGCCCGTAGGAGTGCATGATCTGCGCGTCGCGCTCCATCTCCTCACGGGTGCCGCTGGAGACCACCGCCTTGCCCTTGTGATGCACGTCGAGCATCAACTTCTCCGCCTTCTCCTTGGAGTACCCGAAGACGGTCCGGAAGACGTACGTCACATAGGACATCAGGTTGACCGGGTCGTTCCAGACGATTGTCAACCATGGCAGATCGGGTCTTACGTCGATTGACGGACGCTCGACCTCTGTTGGAGCGGTGCTACCCACATTCACCAGTCTGCCCTACCCCGGGATTAGTCTTCGACTCGTGACAGAGAGCATGAGCACCGCGTTGCTTACCGATCACTATGAGCTGACGATGCTGGAGGCGGCGCTGAGAAGTGGCGCCGCCTCCAGGCGGACGGTCTTCGAGGTGTTCGCGCGGCAGCTGCCCGGTGGGCGGCGCTACGGGGTCGTCGCGGGTACCGGCCGGGTGCTGGAGGCGCTGGAGTCCTTCCGCTTCGACGAGGAGTCGCTGGCGTTCCTCGAAGACAACCGGGTTGTCGACGAGCCCACCCTGGCCTTCCTCGCCGGATACCGGTTCTCTGGGGACGTGGACGGCTACGCCGAGGGCGAGTGCTACTTCCCCGGTTCCCCGATCATGACGGTGGAGGGCACGTTCGCCGAGGCGGTGCTGCTGGAGACCGTGATCCTGTCGGTGCTCAACCACGACTGCGCGATCGCCGCCGCCGCCGCTCGCATGGTCGGCGCCGCCGGGACCAGGCCGATCATCGAGATGGGCTCGCGACGTACCCACGAGGCGGCGGCCGTGGCCGCCGCGCGGGCCGCCTACCTCTGCGGATTCTCCTCCACCTCCAACCTCATGGCGGGCCGCGCGTACGGCGTGCCGACGGCCGGGACCGCGGCCCACGCGTTCACCCTGCTCCACGACTCCGAGGAGCAGGCCTTCCAGGCCCAGATCACCTCCCTCGGCACCGGCACCACGCTGCTGGTCGACACCTACGACGTGGCCCAGGCCGTACGGACCGCGGTGGAACTGGCCGGCCCCTCCCTCGGCGCCGTCCGCCTCGATTCCGGCGACCTCGTCCAGGTGGCCCACGAGGTCCGCGAGCAGCTCGACGCGCTCGGCGCGCAGCAGACCCGGATCATCGTCACCAGCGACCTCGACGAGTACGCCATCGCGGCGCTGTCGGCCGCGCCCGTGGACGGCTACGGCGTCGGCACGTCGCTGGTCACCGGCTCAGGCTCGCCCACCGCCGCCCTGGTCTACAAACTCGTCGCCCGCGCCGACGCCGGCGGGACCATGCGGCCGGTGGCCAAGAGGTCGGTGGGCAAGCCCAGCAGGGGTGGCCGCAAGAACGCCTTCCGCAGGCTCGACCCGGCGGGCACGGCGGTCGCCGAGCTGGTCACCGTCTCCACCGACCTTCCCGCGGACGCCCGTCCGCTGCAGGTCCCGCTGGTCAGGAAGGGCGAGATGGTCGGCCGCGAGAAGCTGGACGCGGCCCGCGCGCGGCACCGAGAGGCCCTCGCCGAGCTGCCGGCCAACGCCCACCAGCTCTCCCGGGGCTACGCCGCGCTGCCCACCGTGTTTGACTGACCGCATGCCAACCGCACTGATCATCGTCGATGTCCAGAACGACTTCTGCGAGGGCGGCAGCCTTCCGGTCGGCGGCGGCGCCGAGGTGGCCGCCGCCATCTCCCGGTACACCGCCTCGCACGGCTACGACCACGTCGTGGCCACCCGCGACCACCATGTGGACCCCGGCTCCCACTTCGCCGCCGAACCCGACTACGTGAACTCCTGGCCCGTCCACTGCGTCGTCGGGACGGCCGGTTCGGACTTCCATCCCGCCTTCGACACCGGACGGGTGGAGGAGGTGTTCAGCAAGGGGGCCCACGCCGCCGCCTACAGCGGCTTCGAGGGCGTCACCCCCGACGGTACGAGCCTGGCCGACTGGCTCGGCGAGCGCGGCGTGGACACGGTGGACGTCGTCGGTATCGCCACCGACCACTGTGTGCGGGCCACCGCCCTGGACGCGCTCGCGCACGGCCTCTCCGTCCGGGTGCTGCTGGATCTCACCGCGGGGGTGGCCGCCCCGACCACCGAGGCCGCCCTCGCCGAGCTCGGCTCCGCCGGAGCCCGTCTCACCGGCACCCCGGTGGTCCGCCCGGCCTGACGGTCGTACCCCCTTGGCACGGTTCCCCGTCCTGTCCGGGAGCCCGGCGGGGAAGGCCGTCAGGAGTGCCCACTCCGGGCATTCGAACGACTACCGGATCGGCATGGGTGGGTAAATCCGACCACCACCCGCCGCGACAGGAGTATCACGGAGAGCTGAGACCTCTTACTACCGGTGGTGACCTCATATGTTCGTGCTCGGTGTCTCCTGGCTGGTGCTGACCCCGCTGTGCCTGTGGAACCTTTTTCGCGGCGGGACGCTGGTGCGGCTGACGAGCGTGCTGGCGCTGGTCTCACTGGAGGTGGCCACGATCTGGACCACCAGCACGATCCAGATCCCCCCGCGGACCCTCATCGCCGCGCCCTCGCCCTCGGCGGCCCGGATACCGGCCCCGGCACCGCAGGCGGCTCAGCAGGGCGCCCGGGACGTGCGGAGCGCCTCCTGCCCCGGCAGGATGCCCGCTCCCGAGCGAGTGCGACTGGCCCGCCGCCAGGGCGCGCTGCGGGGTGTGACGCTCTTCTGGACGGCCAGGGCCGACGAGTGCGACACCGCGACCGTGGTCCTGCGCCACCGGAACCGCACGATCAGGGTCTGGATGCGCGACGGCGAGGCGGAGAGTCACACCTCGGGCGCCACGACGCGGCCGGTGAGCGTCACCGGCGGCGTGGCCTCCCTGCAGGTGCCACTCGCGCAACCGGTGCGCGGCGAGGGCGGGTTCCGGGCGATCGACGGCCGGACCGGCAGGCCGATCGCCCTCGGCTGACCGGGCCGCGCCCGGCGCGAACGCCGGTGCGACCCGGTGGCCGGGTCAGTGGGAGCGCTGGGTGGCCCAGTGGCGGATCTTGTCGATCCGCTCCTGGATCTGCTCCGCGGAGGCCTGCGCGATGGCGGGACCGCCACAGGACCTGCGGAGCTCGGCGTGGATGACGCCGTGCGGCTGGCCGGTGCGGTGGTTCCAGGCGCCGACGAGGCCGTTGAGCTCCTTGCGGAGGTTGGCGATCAGCTCGTGCGGGGCGAGCTGCGGCTCCTTGGGCTCGGGCCTGTTCCGCCTGGCCTTCAGCTGATCGGACTGGCGCTTGCTCAGCAGGGTGCGGACCTGGTCGGGCTCCAGCAGACCCGGCAGGCCGAGGAAGTCCTCCTCCTCGGGGGAGCCGGTCTCCGCGGCGCTGCCGAACTCGCCGCCGTCGAAGAGCACCCGGTCGAAGGTGGCGACCGCCTCCAGGGTCTCGAACGGCAGCTCGTCACCCAGGACGTCGGGATTGTCCTTTTTGCGCTGGGCGTCCTCCAACAGGAAGTCGTCCAGCCCCTCCTCCGGGGGCTTGCGGTCGAGCACGTGGTCGCGCTCGGCCTCCAGCTCCGCCGCCAGCCCCATCAGGGTCGGCACCGAGGGCACGAAGACGGACGCGGTCTCGCCTCTCTTGCGGGCACGGACGAAGCGGCCGACCGCCTGCGCGAAGAAGAGCGGGGTCGAGATGCTCGTGGCGTAGACGCCGACGGCCAGGCGCGGGATGTCGACGCCCTCGGAGACCATCCGGACCGCGACCAGCCAGCGCTGCTCGGAGGCGGAGAACTCCTTGATCTTCTTGGAGGCCGCCGGGTCGTCGGAGAGCACGACCGTGGCGCCCTCGCCGGTGATGGTCCTGATGTGGCGGGCGTAGGCGCGGGCGGTCTCGTGGTCGGTGGCGATGACCAGGGCACCGGCGTCGGGCACGCCCCTGCGCACCTCGGTCAGCCGCCGGTCGGCCGCCCGGAGGACCTGGCGAATCCACTCGCCCTTCGGGTCGAGCGCGGCCCGCCACGCCTGGCCGAGCTGGTCCTTGGTGAGCGGGGTGCCGAGGGTCGCGGCGATCTCGTCGCCGGCGCGGGTCCGCCAGCGCATCTCACCGGCGTAGGCGAGGAAGATGACCGGGCGGACGACACCGTCGGCGAGCGCGGGACCGTAACCGTAGGAGTAGTCGGAGACACTGCGCCTGACCCCGTCGCCGTCTTCGGCGTAGGTGACGAAGGGGATCGGGTTGATGTCGGACCTGAAGGGGGTGCCGGTCAGGGCGAGGCGCCGGGCGGCGGGCTCGAACGCCTCCCGTACGCCGTCGCCCCAGGACTTCGCGTCGCCCGCGTGGTGGATCTCGTCGAAGATCACGAGCGTCTTGCGCGCCTCGGTGCGTGCGCGGTGCAGTGCCGGATGCATCGACACCTGGGCGTAGGTGATGGCCACCCCGACGTAGTCGCGGGAGGTCGCGCCCTGGCTGTTCTTGAACTCGGGGTCGATCGCGATGCCGACCCTGCCCGCGGCGTCCGCCCACTGCTGCTTGAGATGCTCCGTCGGTGTGACGATGGTCACAGCCCGGATCATCCCTCTGGACAGCAGGTCGCTGGCGATGCGGAGCGCGAAGGTCGTCTTGCCCGCACCCGGCGTGGCGACCGCGAGGAAGTCACGCGGCTCACGGCTGGAGTACAGGTCAAAGGCCTCCTGCTGCCACGCGCGAAGCTTCGGCGCGGTGCCCCAGGCGGCACGGTCCGGATATGAAGGCGAGAGGTGGGATGCGGCGAAAGTGCTCACAGTGTCACCAGAGTAATCTGCGTCGCCGACAAGACGTGCCGATCGGCCGAGATCCTCGCCAAGGTCGCCTCCACGTGCTAGGGGTTCCGTCCCCCGGATCCTTCGCCCGCCGCGTCGCCGCCGATCGACGGGGCACGCCGCGGCTCACGGAGGCCGGACGTCAGCCCAGACCTGCGATCACCGTATCGATCTTGGCCCGCGACACGGGATCGTCCGGCTGGGCCACCCCGACCACGACCACCGGGCGCCCGCCGCCACCTGTGAGGAAGACCACGCGAAGGTAGGCCGGCCGGTTCACGATGTCCAGGTACTCGGCGCGCAGCGAGCGGGCGTGCCCGGTGCGCGCACCCACGGCGATCTCCGTGTCGTCCACGACCTTCACCTTGTCGCCGTGAAGCAGGAGCCGCCCGTACAGGTCGCTGAGCTCGGCCGCGGCGGCGCGCACGTCGGCCGCGGGCTCCGCCGGCCTGACCATCACCGTCGTGTTGACCCCGTCGCCCGCGATCGAGGTGAACCCCGTGACGGGCGGCACCGTGCCCGCGAGCCAGCCCTCCGGCAGCCGGTAGCCGACCCCCGCGACCGGATCGGTCATCCGCCCCGGCGGCGGGTCCGGCACCGACCGCAGCACCAGCACGACCGCGCCGGCGATGACACCGCCGCCGACGACCAGGGTGAGCAGTACGAGCAGCAGGCCGCGCAGGCGCCCGGGGCGGGGCTGGGGCGGGGCGATGGGCGTGCCGTACCAGCGGGCCGAGGGCGGGAGGTCGTCGCCGGGCTCGGGTATCCGGGGAGGCCAGGTGAGGTGGGAGCGGCTGTCGGACGGCTCGGACTCCGGCGGCGGCCAGGGACGGCGCTCGTCGTCGAGGTCCGGGTCGCCGGGCGGCCACCCCTGGTCTTCCGCCTTCCGCGCGGCCTTCTGGGCGGCCTTTCTGGCCCGCCGGGACCGGCGCCCCCCGTCACGACCGGGCTCGTCCAACGGATCCGACCGGCGAGGTCGTTCGTGCACGGGGCCTCCTCCCGGCGGTCACGGTCCTACCGTCCTACCATGCATCCCACGGCGTGGTCCGGCTATGGGTGATCGCTGTTACAGGAGTGACCAATGAGTCATGAGATGTCCCGCATACGCCGGGCCACGATCACCCCGAAGAGCCCCAGGGAGGCCATCAGGACGACGATCGTGGTGTAGCCGGTGGCGATGTCGTCGTGGCCGATCAGGTTGATCAGGACGCCGGCGAAACCGATGGTGAGAGCACCGCCCAGGGTGTCGACGACCTGGAGCGCGGCGGAGTTGGCGCCCTGCTCCGCGTCGGGTGACTGGCGCATCGCGGTGATGTTGATACTGGTGGTGCCGATGCCCATGCCGAACCCGGCGACGACCCAGGCGGGCACGGTGACCCAGCCGGTGATACCGGGTACGAGCGCGAGCAGGGTCAGCAGGATGCCCACGGTGATCGCCGCGGAGCCGATCCCGACCAGCAGGGGCCGATCGTATGAACGGCGGCTCTGCAGGTAGGAGCCGGTGGTCCAGCCCAGGGCGCCGGTGGTGAGCGCGACCCCCGCCTCGGCGACGGAGAAGCCTCGCACCTCGGTCAGGAGCAGCGGGATGAAGGAGTTGACCGCGAAGAAGGCCGAGGCGAGCACCCCGCGCATCATGATCGTGGTGGGCAGGCCGCGGCCGAACCTGAGTGCCCCGGGTGGCAGCAGCCTGGGCAGCCCCACGGCGAGGAACACCAGCCCGGCCACGACGGCGACCCCGCCGGGCACCGGGGTGCTCTGCAGGCGGTCCACGCCGTACAGCAGCGCCCCGCCACCGCCTGCCGTGGCGATGGCGGCCAGGGTCATCGCCAGCGGCCTGGACCGGGGCCCGGTGGAGGGCTCGGGTGCCTGGTCCTGCCGGGCCCGCAGCGCGGGCAGGAGCATCACGAGGGCGGGGACGACGAGCGGCACGATGCCGTAGAAGACCCACCGCCAGCCGGCCGTCTCGGCGATGATCCCGCTGAGGGCCGGCCCGAGCAGGGCGGGGAGCACCCAGGCGGCCGACAGCGCGGCGAACACCCGGGGCCTGGTCTCGGGGACGTAGACCCGCGCGATCATCACGTAGATCGCCACGATGACGGCGCCGCCGCCGAGGCCCTGCACCGCCCGCGCCACGATGAACAGTTCCTTGGTCCCGGCGGCCCCGGCCAGGGCCATACCGGCGGTGAACAGTCCCACGCCGAGCAGGAACGGCCAGGCGTGCCCCCTCCGGTCGGACCAGAGGCCGGCGACGACGTTGGCGAGCAGGCCGGAGATGAGGAAGGCCGAGAAGCTCATCCCGTACAGGTCCAGGGCGTCGAGATCCGCCGAGACGGCGGGCATGACCGTGCCCACGGACATGCCCTCGAAACCGATCAGCGTGACGACGAGCAGGATGCCGAGGGAGGCGGTGCGGTACTGGGGGCCGAAGAGCCGGGGGGATTCGTACGGAGCGTCAAGCGCCTTCGGTACTGTCACCTGTCAAGGGTAGTGTCCGCCCCGGCTCTCGGTGTGCGACCCACATCTCCTGCATCCTGAGAGCCTGGCCGGAGGTGAACCCGGACATGCAGCGGTCGTCGGAGTAGTCCATGAAGTTGTGGATCGGGTCGGGCCCACCCCCCTCGCAGGTGTCCTTGACCAGCGGGCAGCCCTCGGTGGGCTTCCCCTCGGGCGCGGTGTCGGCAACGCCGTCGCCCGCGGCCGCGCAGCCCTTCTCGAAGGTGTGCAGCAGCCCGAGCCAGTGACCGATCTCGTGGACCCCGGTGAACCCCCGGTCGAAGCTGCGCATCGCCCCGCCGGGCAGGCTGCGCCAGTCGACGACCACGCCGTCGAGAGCCGGCTCCTTCCGGTATCCGTAGGGGTAGGTGGAGTAGCCGAGCACCAGCTCGCTGAGCTGGGCGAGGTAGAGGTTGAGCGTCTCGGGGCCGCCCCTGCGCATCTGCTTGATCGCCCGCTCGTGGGTGACGGGGTCGCGGAACCAGGCCGGGTTGACGGTGCGGGTGATGCCCTCCAGCCTGAACCGGATCCCGGTGTCCGCCCCGCCGAACTGCCCGGAGTAGGCGGCGTTGAGCGTGGCGAGCTGGTCGCGTACGGCGAAGTCGGGGGCGCCGAGGCGACCGTCGGTGATGACGTGCACCCAGGTGGGCACGGTGACCGGAAGCACGAGCGGAAGCGATCTCGACCGGGACCGTCCGTCGACGGGCAGGCGGGCGGGCGGCGCGACGAACGGCGCGGGGGATGACACCGGGGATGGCATGGGCGGCTCGGGCCCACGCCCCGGCGGCACGGGACGGACCGCCCCCCGCACCATGACGTGAGCCGCTCCGGAGGCGAGGGCGCACCCGGGCGCGGCGGGTTCTCGGCCGGGAACGGGCACCGCCAACAGGCATGCGGAAAGAACGGCGATCGCACGCCGAAACATGGACTCCCCCGACAGATCCCAGCCACTGGTCGCTCGCCGCCCCCCGGCGACATCCCGACCGTAGCCTCATCGGTGGCGATCACCCACGAGCAACACTCACTCCTTGTTGCCGTCTTCACCCTTCGGCAGACCCGAGTAGATCTCCTTGCACTCCGGGCAGACCGGGAACTTCTGGGGGTCGCGGTTGGGCACCCAGACCTTCCCGCAGAGCGCGCGGACCGGTGTCCCGCTCAGCGCGCTCTCCATGATCTTGTTCTTCTCGACGTAGTGGGCGAAGCGCTCGTGGTCGCCGTCGCCGTGCGACAGGTCCGGCCGGACGTCGCTCTCAGGGAGAATCTTCGTACTCACTCTGGTGATTTTATGCCCGCACCGCCGCGCCCCGGTCACCGACGCGACGCCCCAGGCCCGGCGATCGAGCGCCGGGCCTGGGGCGGGAGCCGTGTTCGAGGGCTTTCAGCCCATGTGGATCGCGGCGCCCTCGCTCTTGCGGCCCGCCCTGACGAAGAGCGCGAGCAGCGCCGCGAGGACCGCCACCCCGGTGCTGACCGTGAAGCCGAGGTGCATGCCGTCCAGGAAGGACGAGTGCACGACGCCGGTGATGGCCTGCATGATCGGCTCGGGCGTGCCGGGGGCCGCACCGGCCTGGGCGTAGGAGGCGCCCTGCTTGACCAGTTCCATCTGCTCGGCGGGGAGTTCCGGGAGCTTGGCGGCCGTCCAGTAGCCGGGAAGCACGTCGGCCACCTTGGCCGCGACGATCGCGCCGAGCACCGCGGTGCCCATCGAGCCTCCGACCTGCATCGCCGACTGCTGCACGCCGCCCGCCACGCCGCTGAGCTCCTCCGGGGCGTTGCCCACGATGATCTCGGTGGCGCCGACCATCACCGGGGAGAGGCCGAAGGCGAGCAGCACGAACGGGATCGCGCTGTCGACGTAACCCGCGTCCATGCCCAGGCGGGAGAGGAGGAACATGGCCACGGCCGTGATCAGCATGCCCGCCGAGATCGTGATCTTCGGGCCGAGTTTGCCGATCGCCAGGCCCGCCAGCGGTGAGGCGACGATCATGCCCGCGCTCATCGGGAGCATCCGCATACCCGAGTCGAGCGGTGACAGGCCGTGCACGCCCTGGAAGTAGAAGGTGAGGAAGAACATCGCGCCGAACATCGAGAACGCCACCAGCACCATCAGCACGGTGCCGATCGCGACCGAGGCGTTGCCGAACAGGCTGAGCGGGATGAGCGGCTCGGTGGCCTTGGTCTGCCAGTAGACGAACGCGGCGCCGAGCACCACGGCACCGGCCAGGAAGCCGAGCGTCCTGGTGTCGCCCCAGCCGTACTCGGGGGCCTTGATGATCGCCCAGACCATGCAGAACATGGCACCGGAGAGCAGGACCACGCCGAGCCAGTCGATCCTGGACAGCGAGGCCGCCCTGCTCTCCTTGATCACCAGGAACCCGACGGCCAGGGCGACGATGCCGACCGGGACGTTGATGAAGAAGACCGACTGCCAGTTGACGTGCTCCACCAGCAGGCCGCCGACGATGGGACCGGCGGCGCTGGACAGGCCGATCACCGCGCCCCAGACGCCGATCGCCATGTTCAGCTTCTCCGCGGGGAAGGCCGCGCGGAGCAGGGCCAGGGCCGCGGGCTGCAGCAGGGCGCCGAAGAGCCCCTGCAGGACGCGGAAGGCGATCAGCCAGGTGATGGAGTCGGACAGGCCGATGGCCAGGGAGGTGAGCGCGAAGCCCGCGATGCCGATCACGAAGATCCGCTTGTGCCCGAACAGGTCGCCGAGCTTGCCGGCGGTGATCAGGAACACGGCGAGCGCGAGCAGGTAACCGCTGGTCACCCACTGCAGATCGGCGAGGGAGGCGTTGAGCTCCTTGCCGATCACCGGGTTGGCGATGGCGACGACGGTGCCGTCGAGCATCACCATCATCACGCCGAGGGAGACCGCCAGCAGCGTCAGCCACGGGTGCCCCTGCCTGGATGATCTGCCCGGATCCGGTGGTGGTGGTGTCGTGGCCACCGTCTTGGCCTGCGCCATGGAAGGGTCCCCCCTGCGATCTTTCGTCCGCCCCCGCGTGGGACGTCAACCGGAGGTAATTTATGACAGTCACTGACAAGTGACAAATTCTTTTATGAGGCAGCAGGTGACTTATGGCAGACTGTGAACTATACGTTTCGAGGTGGTGACGAGCATGCGTCGGCCAGGCCTTCGCGAGCGCAAGAAGCAGAAGACCCGGCTGGCACTGATCGACGCCGCCCTCTCCCTCTTCCTTGAGCAGGGGTACGAGGCGACGACCGTCGACCAGATCGCCGCGGCCGTGGACGTCTCTCCGCGCACGTTCTTCCGCTACTTCGCCACCAAGGAGGACGTCGCCCTGTCCCTGGCCGCCGACGGGCAGGAGACCATGCTCGCCGAGCTGGCCACCCGCCCGGCCGACGAGGCGCCGTTCACCGCGCTCTCACACGCCGTGCGCGCGATGGTCACCATGCTCCAGGAGGGGGATCTCGACGACACCGCCAGGTTCCTCAGGGCCCGCGAAGTGATCGACAGCACCCCCGCCCTCTTCGCGGGAAGCGTGCGCCGGCTGCTGGAGAACGAGCGGCGGCTGATCGCCGAGATCAGCAGGCGCCAGGGCACCGGCCCCGACGACCTCCTGCCCCACTTCGTGGTGGCGCTCTTCACCGCCGTCGCCCGGGTCGGCTTCGAGCTCTGCGAGCCCGCCGACATCAACGACGTCAAGGCCCTCGCCGCCCGCCTGGAGTCGACCCTCGCCCTGGCCGAACGCTCCCTGCGCCCCGGCTGGGACCGCCCCGGGCACCCGGTCTAGGTCCTGTCCTGCGGATCTTTTACCTACCGCGGTCGGTCAGGCGGCGCCTCGCCGCGTTGTCGTCGGTCACCGCAGCACGCTGCGGCTCCCTCCTCCGCCTTGCGAGACACCACCTGACCGATC
>NZ_JBEOZN010000202.1:0-12705 GCF_040298085.1 Streptosporangium sp. NPDC001681
ACTCCCCGTGAGGCCGCGCCGGGGACTGGACTGAGGAGAGCGGGCCGTGAGGCCGCGCCGGGGACTGGACTGAGGAGAGGGAGGTTGCGAGGAACGAGCGACCTTCCTCGACGAGGGAAGGAGCCGGGTAAGAGCGGCCGAACCGCGACGCGCCAGCGTCGCCAACAACCCGCGAGGAACGAGCGGCCCCGGTCGACGAGGGAAGGAGCCGGATCCCAGCGTCGCAGTTCACACAGCGTCGCCGACAACTCGCCTCCCGGTAGGCTTTTGGCCATGTCCGCTCCGCTGTGGCCCGCGCCGACCGCGACCGAACCCGTCCGCGCGACCGTTCCCCTGCCCGGATCGAAGTCCGTGACCAACCGCGCACTGCTGCTCGCCGCACTGGCCGAGGGACCCGGCACGGTACGGCTGGCGCTGCGCAGCCGCGACGCCGATCTGATGGCGGACGCGCTGCGGGCACTGGGCGCGACGATGACCCCCTCCAACGAGAGCGCCTCGAGCGTCGACTGGGCGATCACGCCCGGCCCCGTCGTCAGCGGCGCCCACATCGACGTAGGGCTGGCGGGCACGGTCATGCGCTTCGTGCCGCCCATGGCGGCACTGGCCAGGGGCGAGGTGTTCTTCGACGGCGACCCGCACGCGCGTAAGCGCCCGATGGGCCCGATCCTGCGCGCGCTGCGCGCCCTCGGCGCCGAGGTGACCGGCGACGCGCTGCCTTTCACCATCAGGGGACCGCTGACCGGCGGCGAGGTCAGGCTCGACGCGTCGGGCTCCTCACAGTTCCTCTCCGGCCTGCTGCTGACCGCCGCGCGCTTCGAGAAGGGCGTGACGGTACGCCACGACGGCCCGCCGATCCCCTCGCAGCCGCACATCCAGATGACCGTTCAGATGCTGCGCGAGTTCGGCGTCGTGGTGGACGACTCCGAGCCGGACGTCTGGCGGGTCGAGCCCGGCCCCATCGGGGCGAGGGACTTCACCGTTGAGCCCGACCTGTCCAATGCGGCGCCGTTCCTGTCCGCCGCCATGGTGACAGGCGGCACGGTCACCATTCCCGACTGGCCCGTGCGGACGACCCAGCCGGGTGACCAGTTGCGCACGCTGCTGGCCGACATGGGCGCCTCGGTGGAGCACACACCCGAGGGGCTGGCGGTCACCGGTACCGGACGGATCACCGGAATCGAGGCGGACCTGCGCGACGTGGCCGAACTGACCCCGACGATCGCCGCGCTGGCCGCTCTCGCCGACTCCCCCAGCAGAATCAGCGGTGTCGCCCACATCCGCGGGCACGAGACCGACCGGCTGGCCGCTCTGGTCGCGGAGATCAACGGTCTCGGCGGCGACGCGAACGAGACCGAGGACGGCCTGGAGATCCGGCCCCGACCGCTCACCGGCGGCGTGTTCCACTCCTACGCCGACCACCGGATGGCCACCGCCGGAGCGGTCATCGGGCTGGCCGTGCCCGGCGTCGAGGTGGAGGACATCGCCACCACGGGTAAGACCCTTCCCGAGTTCGCCTCGATGTGGGCGGACATGCTGCGCGGCGCGCGGTGAGGGGCGACCGGCCGGCAGGCCCAGGAGGCGCCCGGTAGTCGCGGCCCTTCGCGGGGCGCACCGGGCCGGACAAGGCGGAGAAACTGAGAAAGCGCGAGTACGACGAGGACGACGTCAGGGTCAGGCCGGGAAAGGGATCCCGGCCCCGGACCCGGATCCGTCCTGCCCATGAGAACGCGGTCCCGGCGTTCGTGGTCGCCGTCGACCGCGGACGCTACACGTGCCTGGTCGAGTCGGAGGGCGAGCGGGGACGCCGCCGCAAGCGGGACCAGGCGGAGGGCGCCGCGATGAGCGGCCGGGTCGTGGTCGCGATGAAGGCCCGCGAGCTGGGCCGCAAGGGAATCGTGGTCGGCGACCGGGTGGCCCTGGTGGGCGACGTCTCCGGGATGACCGACACGCTGGCCCGCGTCGTGCGGGTGGAGCCCCGTGCCTCCATGCTCCGCCGCTCCGCGGACGACACCGACAACACCGACGGCATCGAGCGCCCCGTGGTCGCCAACGCCGACCAACTCGTCATCGTGACGGCCCTGGCCGACCCGCCGCCCCGGCCCCGCATGATCGATCGGATGCTGGTCGCGGCCTTCGACGCCGACATCGAGCCACTGCTCTGCCTCACCAAGTCCGATCTCGCCTCGCCCGACGAGTTGGTCTCGCTGTACGCCCCCCTCGGCGTGCCGTACGTGGTGGTCGCCAAGGGCGGCGACCTGGTGGAGGTGCGAGAGCGCCTCAAGAGCCGGATCAGCGTGCTCGTCGGCCATTCCGGGGTGGGTAAGTCAACCCTGGTCAACGCCCTGGTGCCGGACGCCAACCGGGCCGTCTCACACGTGAACGCGGTGACCGGCCGGGGCCGTCACACCTCCACCTCCGCCGTCGCCCTCGAACTGCCGGAGAGTGGCTGGATCATCGACACCCCCGGGGTGCGCAGCTTCGGTCTGGCCCATGTCTCGGTGGAGACGGTCCTGGCGGGCTTCCCCGACCTGATCGAGGGCACCGTCCATTGTCCGAAGGGCTGCAACCACCTCTCAGCGGAGTGCGCCCTGGACGCCTGGGTAGCCGCCGGCCACGCCGACCCGGCCCGCCTGACCTCCCTACGCCGCCTCCTCGCCAGCCGCGAAGGCACCCCCGACGACGACTAACCCCCAAGGAACACCACAGGGACGTGCCCCACGCTCCCCCCTTGAGGGACTCCCCGTGAGGCCGCGCCCGCGGCTGGATTAAGAAGCACCTCGTGGACGTGCCCCACGCTCCCCCTTGAGGGACTACCCGTGAGGCCGCGCCCGCGGCTGGATTAAGAAGCACCTCGTGGACGTGCCCCACGCTCCCCCTTGAGGGACTACCCGTGAGGCCGCGCCGGCGACTGGACTGAGGAGAGGGAGGTTGCGAGGAACGAGCGACCTCCCTCGACGAGGGAAGGAGCCGGATAAGAGCGGCCGAACCGCGACGCGTTAGCGTCGCCAGAGGCAGGCCCGAACCGCGACGCGTTAGCGTCGCCATAGGCAGGCGACACGATTCTCCCTCTTGCGCCCCACTCTCCTCAATTCGGTCACCAACGCGATAGCGTTGGCATCCGTGACGGGTTACAACGACGATCTTCGCCTCGCGCACGTCATGGCCGACGCGGCCGACGATCTGACCATGCGTCGGTTCAAGGCCCTGGACCTGCGGGTGGAGAACAAGCCTGACCTCACACCGGTGAGCGATGCCGACCAGGCGGCAGAGCAGGCGATCCGCGCGACCCTCGGCCGGGCCCGGCCTCGCGACACCATCATCGGCGAGGAGTTCGGCAAGAGCGGCTACGGCGAACGCTCGTGGATCATCGACCCGATCGACGGCACCAAGAACTACGTACGCGGAGTGCCCGTCTGGGCCACGCTCATCGCCCTGGTGGACCAGGGCCGCGTCGTCGTGGGCCTGGTCTCGGCCCCCGCGCTCGGCCGCCGCTGGTGGGCCGCCCGCGACGGCGGCGCCTGGACCGGCAAGAGCCTCACCAAGGCCACGCGCTGCCAGGTCTCCTCCGTCGCCTACCTGGAGGACGCGTCGTTCTCCTACTCCAGCCTCGGTGGCTGGGAGGAGGCCGGGAAGCTCGACGCCTTCCTCGACCTGAACCGTTCCGTCTGGCGCAGCCGCGCCTACGGTGACTTCTGGTCACACATGATGGTCGCCGAGGGCGCGGTCGACGTGTCGGCGGAGCCCGAACTCTCCCCCTGGGACATCGCGGCACTGACCGTGATCGTCGAGGAGGCGGGCGGCATCTGGACCGACCTGTCGGGTGTCCCCGACATCGACGGCGGCAGCCTGCTGTGCAGCAACGGCCCCCTGCACACCAAGATCCTCGAGCGCCTCGGCAGCGGGCCGCTCACCCTCCCTGTCTAGTCCCCCTTCCAGGCGCCGTACGGCCGTCCGCTCTTCCGCACACGCCCGGGTACCCGCCATGCCCGTTGGCCCACTCCGGGCCATGTCCGTTCACCTTCCCCAGGATGTCGGGAGGGTGAACGGATCGACACACCTGTGACAACCACGGCCGGAGGCGATGGCGAACTGACGGCTCTCCCCTGCCCATGAGGTCATCTTTCCCCCAAAACCCTCTAAAGCGCAGCCCAAAGGCCCTGCGAGGGTGCAAGCCAGGACGAAAATCCTGCCAAAGCCCGGGTATTCACATCCGTGGGTTCACCTCTTCCGGTGCCGGTCACGACTCGTTTCACTTCCGTTCACTTTGCCCCAGTTTCATCGAAGACATCGAGAACGGATCTCACTACGGAGAAGGAACATAACCGTGACCAGTGGACAGCGCCGCCTCAGCGCGGTGGCGACGGCCGCGCTCGTCGTTTCGCTCGCGGCCGCATGCGGTGGCGACGCCAAGCCCAGCAGTGACGGAAGCACCTCGTCCGCCGCCCCCGCCACCGAGGCGAGCGCGGCTCTGAGCGGCGAAGTCAAGATCGACGGTTCCAGCACCGTGGCTCCCCTCACCCAGGCCGCCTCCGAGCTCTTCGGCGAGGAGCAGCCGCAGGTGAAGGTGCCGGTCGGCACCTCGGGCACCGGCGGCGGCTTTGAGAAGTTCTGCGCCGGCGAGACCGACATCTCGAACGCCTCCCGTGCGATCAAGGACGAGGAGAAGGCGGCCTGCGAGGCGAAGGGCATCACGTTCACCGAGCTCACGGTGGCGACCGACGCGCTGACCGTCGTGGTTCCCAAGGAGAACGACTGGGTCACCTGCCTCACCACCGACCAGCTCAAGAAGATCTGGGAGCCGGCGGCCGAGGGCAAGATCAAGACCTGGAAGGACGTCGACGCCAAGTTCCCCGCCGAGGCGCTGAAGCTCTACGGCCCCGGCACCGACTCCGGCACCTTCGACTACTTCACCGCCGAGATCAACGGTGAGGAGGGTGCCAGCCGCAAGGACTACAGCCCGAGCGAGAACGACAACGACATCGTCACCGGTGTCTCGGGCGCCAAGGGTGGTCTGGGCTACTTCGGCTTCACCTACTTCGAGGAGAACGCCGACAAGCTGAAGGCCGTGGAGATCGACTCGGGCAGCGGCTGCGTGGCCCCGAGCGTCGAGGCGGCCCAGGGCGGCAAGTACACCCCGCTCTCCCGCCCGCTGTTCATCTACCCCTCCACCGCCGCGGTGAAGCGGCCCGAGGTCGCGGCCTTCCTCGACTACTACGCGTCCAACATCGACGCGATCGCCAAGGACGCCAAGTTCGTCCCACTGAACGCCGAGCAGGAGGCCAAGCTCAAGGCTGACATCACGTCGCTGAAGAGCGCCGGCTGATGTCGGCACAGCACCGCACGACCGTTCCAGGGACCTCGGGGTCCCTGGCGCGGTCGCGCCCGCGTTACGGCGAGTTCGTGGTCAAGGCCGTTCTCCTGACCGCGGCCATGGTGTCGGTGGCGACCACGATCGGCATCGTCATCGCACTCCTCGAACCGACCGTCGAGTTCTTCGCCACGGTGAGCATCGGCGAGTTCTTCGGGTCCACCGACTGGGGACCGCTGTTCAACCCGCCGGCGTTCGGTGTCTGGCCGCTCATCGTGGCGACCGTGGAAATCACCTTCATCGCCGTCGTGGTCGCCGTGCCGCTCGGCCTGGCCGCGGCGATCTACCTGTCGGAGTACGCCTCCCGCAGGACTCGCAAGATCTTCAAGCCGGTGCTCGAGGTCCTCGCGGGCGTTCCGACGGTGGTCTTCGGCTTCTTCGCCCTCACCTTCGTCACGCCGCTGCTCAGGGACCTCTTCCCCTTCCTGGACCTGGAGGCCAAGAACGCGCTCGCCGCCGGCCTCCTGGTCGGCGTGATGATCATCCCGATCGTCGCGTCGCTGTCCGAGGACTCGATGGCCGCGGTGCCGAACGGCCTGCGCGAGGGCTCGTACGCCCTCGGCGCCTCCAAGATGCTCACCTCGGTGCGCGTCGTCGTCCCCGCCGCGTTCTCCGGCATCGTCGCCGCCATCATCCTGGCGATCTCCCGGGCCGCGGGCGAGACGATGATCGTCGCGATCGCGGGCGGTTTCAAGTCCGTCTTCACGCTCTACCCGGGCAATGAGATGTCCACGATGGCGGCCTTCATCGCCCAGGCCGGCTCCGGCGACGCCTCGGTCGGCTCGATCGCCTACAAGACCATCTTCGCGGTGGGTTCCCTGCTCTTCGTGATCACCTTCGCGATGAACTACCTCAGCGCCCGCATGGTCCAGAAGTATCGCGAGGTCTACGACTGATGGCCATCCTCTCCACCCCGCGTTCGGCCGTGCAACTGGCGAGCAAGGGACGTCCGCTCAGGGAGCACCTCTTCCGCATCGCGCTGCTGGCCAGCCTCGCGATCGCTCTGGCGTTCCTGGCCATGCTGCTCATCTACGTCGTCGAGAAGGGCTGGCCACGGCTCAACCCGATGCTCTGGGAGAACCAGCCCTCGATCCGCCGCCCGGAGACCTCGGGCATCCAGTCGGGCATCCTGGGCACCTTGTGGATCATCGCGCTGACCGCGGTCATGGCCCTGCCCACCGGGATCCTCGCGGCGATCTACCTTGAGGAGTACGCCGACAAGACCAAGTGGTACAACAAGCTGATCGAGCTGAACATCTCCAACCTGGCGGCCGTTCCCTCGATCGTCTACGGCATCCTCGGCCTGGGCATCATCGCCCGCTGGCTGCAGTTCGGCTTCACCGTCATGACCGGCGCGGTCACCATCTCGCTGCTCGTGCTGCCCATCGTGATCATCTCCGCCCGCGAGGCCATCCGCGCGGTGCCGCCGTCGATCCGCGAGGGCTCACTGGCACTGGGCGCCACCCAGTGGCAGACCATCTACCGCCAGGTGCTCCCGGCGTCGATCCCGGGCATCGCGACGGGCTCGATCCTGGCCCTCTCCCGTGCGATCGGCGAGGCGGCCCCGTTCCTGATGCTCGGCGCCGCGACGCTGGTCCGGTTCAACCCCGAGGGTGTCTGGAGCAGTTTCACCGTCCTGCCGTTGCAGATCTACAGCTTCATCAGCCGGCCCCAGGAGGAGTTCAGCGTCCTCGCCTCCGCGGCGATCGTGATCCTGCTGGCGATCCTGCTCCTGATGAACTCGGTCGCCATCTGGCTCCGTAACCGCTACCAGAAGCGCTGGTGAGGTAAGAAATGTCCGAGATTGGAATTTCCGTGCCGAATGTGAACGTGCGCGGCCCCGAAGTCCCCCGCACCATCGAGGCCCTCGACCCGGTCTTCACCGTCTCCAACCTCAGCGTTTTCTATGGTGACTACGAGGCGGTACGCGGGGTCGACCTGACCATCGGCAACCGTGAGATCACGGCCATGATCGGCCCGTCCGGCTGCGGCAAGAGCACGGTGCTCCGCTGCTTCAACCGGATGAACGACCTGATCCCCGGCGCCCGCGCGGTCGGCGAGATCCTGTACCACGACGAGAACCTGTACGGCGACCACGTGGACCCGATCGAGGTCCGCCGCCGGATCGGCATGGTCTTCCAGAAGCCGAACCCCTTCCCCAAGTCGATCTACGACAACATCGCCTACGGTCCCCGGGTCAACGGGATCAAGGGCAACATGGACGAGATCGTCGAGGAGGCGCTGACCAAGGCGGCGCTCTGGGACGAGGTCAAGGACAAGATCAAGCAGAACGCGCTCTCCCTGTCCGGCGGACAGCAGCAGCGACTGTGCATCGCCAGGGCGATCGCGGTGAAGCCCGACGTCATCCTGATGGACGAGCCCTGCTCGGCCCTGGACCCGATCGCGACCACCAAGATCGAAGACCTGATGCAGGAGCTGACGCGCGACTACACGATCGTCATCGTCACCCACAACATGCAGCAGGCCGCCCGTGTCTCCGACCGTACCGCCTTCTTCACCGCCGAGGTCGACGAAGCCGGCGTGCGGCACGGCCGCCTGGTGGAGTTCGACGAGACCAGCCGCATCTTCACCAACCCCAGCGACAAGCGGACCGAGGATTACATCACCGGTCGCTTCGGCTGACCCACATTGGAGGATCCGGGTGCTCCAGCCGCAGACGGCACCAGAAGTGGAAGGGGACAGACGGACGGCACCCATACTGCTGGTGGCCGATCCGGAAGCGGCCATGGTCCATGACCTGTCCGCGGCCCTGGAACGCGAAGGGGTGCGGGTCACGGGTGTCACCGACGGCGCCCAGGCTCTCCTGCAGGCCGGGGCGCTGCGGCCCGACGTCGTTCTCGTCAGCGCCTCGCTGCCGGTCCTGGGGGCTGTGGAGTTCGTCCGCGCGGTACGGCTGACGCGGGCGATCCCCGTCCTGCTGGGCGTGGGCGAGGGACACGCCCAGCAGGCCGTCCAGGCGCTGGCCGCCGGGGCCACCGCGTGCGTGGCCCGCCCCTACCGGGTGCCCGAGCTACTGCCCCTGGTCCACGCCGCGTTCACCGGCGAGTCCGGGGCCCGCAGGGTGCTCGTGGTCGGCAAGGTGGAACTCGACGTCAACGCCTACCAGGTCACGGTCGGCGGCCGGATCATCCACCTGCCGCTGCGCGAGTTCGAGCTGCTGCACTACCTGATGCGTAACGCGCACCGCACCGTGACGCGGGAGCAGATCATGAGGCATGTCTGGAACTCCACGGACACCGCCTCGACCAACACCATCGCGGTACACGTCAAGCGTCTCCGCGCGCGTCTGGGCGACACCGACGACCAGCTGATCCAGACCGTGCGCGGGGTGGGCTACCGGCTGGTCGACAGGACCCCGTAACGGGCACCCGTCGCTCAGTTCGCGTCCGGCTCGCAGCCGTGCTCGCCCCTGAAGGCTTTCATGACCCGCGCGGCCACGCCCTCGACCTTGGCGATGCCGGCACTCATACTCGGACTGTCCTCGGTGAGGACGGCCACCGCGTAGTCGTGCCCGTGCCCGCGGATCAGTCCGGCGCTGACGACCACCCAGCGCCCGTTCGACGCGTGCCGCAGCCAGCCGTTCTTCAGCGACACCTGGTCGTTCTCGCAGGCCCCCGCGCTGATCCCCCACTTCTGGCCGGGGGTCACCCGCTCCATCAGCCCGAGCACCCGCCGGCGTTCCGCGGGAGCCAGCGGACTCCTGCCCGTGGCCAGCGCCCTGACCAGCCGTACCTGGTCCTCGGCCGTGCTCTGCGTGGCGCCCCAGCAGTTCTGGGCCACGCACCGCCCGCCGGGGGTGTAGGTGCGCTTGAGGCCGAGCCTGCGGTTCGCACTGGCCAGTCCGGACTCCAGGCCGATCCGCTCGTACAGCCGGTCGGCCGCTCCGTCGTCGCCGAAACGGATCATGTGCCTCGCGTCGGACCTGGCCTGGTCACCGAGCTCGCGCCACCGTGTGTCGAGCAGCAGTGCCGTCAGGATGCTCACCTTGGAGATGCTGGCCGTCGGCAACTGGAGAGCACGGTGGTAGCGGTAGCGCCGGCCCGTGGTCAGGTCGCGCACCGAGACCGCGGTCCGGCCACCGCCGTACCTGACGAGAAAGCCGTCGAGGGTGTGCGTGAGCTTCCCGGAGAGAATCCTCGGCGAGCCGGCGAGTCCCGTCCGCCCCGGGACCCCGAGCGCCATGGTGCCGGGGAAGGTGGGCGCGGGAACCGCTGCCAGGAACGGCGCCGGAGGAGGGGGCACCGACGCCGGTGCCGCCTGCCGCCAAGGGGGCGCTGTCGGGGGAGACGCCGTCGGGGTGGAGATGCTCACCGGCGTCAGACCCTGGCACGTGCTACAGGCGGTGACCTGCGCGGTGACCAGCAGAACAGCTGCCGCGACCACCCGGTGCCTGGCTCTCATCATCCACCCCAACCGTCTCCCCCATTACGTGACGATCGGGATATATCCCACAACAGGCACTAAGAAGATGATGAAGCGAAATCTAGTCAGAAAAAGGACTTACAGCTTGGAATGTCGCACTGAACCTGCACCTACCCTTGGGAAACCCCGGCGGTTAGCCGGGCGATGCTCTCGTCGTCACAGGTCGCCCAGAACTCACCGACGACGTCTTCGAGGTGCTTCAGCGACTCGGCTCGGAAGAGAACATCCTGATATTTCGTGATGTCGTAGTGCGTGGTGCCCATGACGGCGACGTCCAGCGGCCGGATGTCCATGCCCCGGAACTCTTCGATCTCCCCGTAGGAGGACAGAATGCCCGCCCCGTACGCCCGCAGCTCCCCCTGGTCCATCATGACGCCGAACTCCATCGTGAACCAGAAGACCTTCGAGACGAACTCCAGCGCCTCGGAGCTCTCGACCCTCCGCGCCGCCTCCCCGGCCAGCCGGTAGAGCCGCGAGTAGCGGTCGGAGGCCAGTGCGTTGGCGTGCCCGATCACCTCGTGGATCACGTCGGGCTCCGGCGTGTACAGCGGCGTGGAGTGGTGCCGGATGTACTGCGTGGAGTGGAAGAGCCCATCGGCCAGAACGCCGTAGAAATCTCTGAGCGGCACCAGCCCCGCGGCCGGGATATAGCGGAACCCGGTCAGCGGCTCCAGCAGATCGCCGACCTCCTGCAGCTGCGGGATGCGCTCGGCGGGCAGTCCGAGCCGCTCGGTCGCGGCCAGATACTCGATGGTGGCATATTTGCGGTGCTTCAGGCTGAGTTCTCGGCTGACCAGCGCCCACACCTCGTGCTCCTGGGCGGTGTACTCGGCCGTCGGGATCGGCGTACCCGGCACGTACCCCACAGCGAGGGCCGCGATCGCGTTGCGGCGCGCACGGTAGACCGGATCGGCGAAACCTGGATGACCGGCACCGAGTTGGACCTCGATCGTGCCGTCGTCATGGGTCGCCACCGGCGCGAAGTACTGCGCTTCTTCGAACATGTATGAAATGACAGCAATTTCTGGAAACGTTGACAAGAGCGGCCAGTTTTACTGGGCGATCCGCACAGAACTGTACGGTCATACCGCGCTTACGCTGGTCGAATCGCCCAGTCTGCTGCCATCCTGTTGGGATGTCTATCGACGAGTTGGACGGCCGCCTCCTGGTCACCATGCGCGCCAACCCGCGCATCGGCCTGACCGAGCTGGCCCGCCTGCTCGGCGTGGCCCGGGGCACCGTTCAGGCCCGCGTCGAGAAACTGACCGCCCGCGGCGTCATCGCCGATTTCGGCCCCACGGTCACCCCCGAGGGGGCCGGGTACCCGATCCTGGCGTTCGTCTCGCTACAGATCGCCCAGGGCCGCCTGGGCGAGGCTGTACGGGCGCTGGAGCCCCTTCCCGAGATCCTGGAGGTCTACGGCACCAGCGGCCAGGCCGACCTGCTCTGCCGCGTGGTGGCCCGCAGCACCTCCGACCTCCAGGAGATCATCGCCCGCATTCTGGCCTCACCCGCCGTCCAGCGGACCGACACCACGATCGCCCTCTCCGTCCAGGTCCCCTACCGGATCGAGCCCCTGCTCCGTGCCGCGGCCGACGCCTGACCCCCGGCCGGTTGCCGGCACGGGTCATCGACGGTCCGCGGACGCCCTGAGGCCGTCGAAGACGATGGCGAGCGTACGACGCTGGAGGTCGCGATCCCAGCCCGCGTGGAGCGCTCCCTGGCAGATGCCGGTGAGCAGCGCGATCACCTCGTCGAGCCGGACCTCCTCGCGGACCGTGCCGGCTTCCTGGGAGCGGACCAGGAGCGTCGCGATCCCCTCGCGCAGCATCTGAACCGAGCTCGCCACCTGGAGATCGATCCCCGTCTCGGCGAGAAGCCCTACGACCGTCCTCTTCTGCGCGGCCTGCTCGACCATGCGGGTGACGAAGGTGAACAGCGCCTCGCCGGGTGCGTCGTCGGCCGCGAGAGCGGCCATATCCCGATCCAACCTGCCCAGGAGGTCCTTCATGATGGCCTGCAGGAGCTCCTGCTTGGTCGGAAAGTGCTTGAAGACCGTACCGATGGCCACTCCCGCACGGGCGGCGACCTCCTCGGTCGACGCCGACGGCCCCTTCTCCGCGAAGACCGCCTCCGCCGCGGCGAGAATCCGCTCCCGGTTACGCCGGGCGTCCGCGCGCATCGGCCTGGCACCGCCCGGCGAGGGCTTCGAGGACGTCATCCCGGTCGGCCTTCCCCGACCAGGGACACGAGACACGGCATTGACAAAGTGAGTCTCCACTCATAATCATTAAGATGAGTTTCTACTCATCTTAACTTCCACCAGCAAGGAACCCATCATGCCCGAAACCACAGTCGTTCCCGGCCCCCGCGAGATCTTCGAACGCATGCGGCGGCACTGGCTTGAGAACCTCGGCGGCATCGGGGGTGAGCTGGCCGAGGACGTCGTCATCGAGGTGCCCTTCGCCCCTTCCGGCAGAACCCGGCGGTACGAGGGCCGGGAGGCGTTCCTCCACTTCGCCGGCCCCGAACAGGCCGCCTTCGCCCGGAAATTCCGCCTCGACGAGATCCGCGATGTGGTCATCCACGAAACCACCGACCCCGAGGCCATCGTCGTCGAGTACGAGCTCGCCGGCACCGTCATCGCCACCGGCCACCAAGCCGCCTCCGCCTTCATCGGGATTCTCCGGGTACGGGACGGGAAGATCATTCATTGGCGTGAGTACCAGAACACGCTGGCGATGATCGAGGTGCTCGGGGCCACTGAACGGACCTGAAAACCTCCGGTGGACAGGCCGTGGAAAGCACGAAGGCCCCCACCAAAGGTGAGGGCCCTCATGAAAGATTGTCCGGCGGCGACCTACTCTCCCACACCGTCCCCGGTGCAGTACCAT
>NZ_JBEOZN010000203.1:0-12075 GCF_040298085.1 Streptosporangium sp. NPDC001681
GTGGTTCCGGTGTTGCGGCGGGAGCGGTCGGAGGAGGTCTCGGTGGTGACCGCGTTGGGTCACGCGTTCGTGCATGGCAGTCCGATTGATTGGGAGGTGGTCTTTCCCGGTGCGGGCAAGGTGGACCTGCCCACCTACGCCTTCCAGCACCGGCGCTACTGGCTCGAATCCGCACCGCAGGGAGTGGCAGACGCCTCGGGTCTGGGGCTGGCCCCGGCGAACCATCCGCTGCTGGGCGCCGCCGTGGCGTTCGCCGACGTCGACGCGACCCTGCTCTCCGGGCGGCTCTCGCTGCGGACCCATCCCTGGCTGGCCGACCACGCGGTCATGGGCACCGTCATCGTGCCGGGCACCGCCCTGGTGGAGCTCGCCGTCAGGGCCGGTGACGAGGTCGGTCTCGACACCCTGGACGAGCTGGTGATCGAGGCCCCCCTCGTGCTCCCCGAACGCGGGGCGGTGCACGTCCAGGTCGCCGTCGGCGGGCTCGACCACGCGGGCCGTCGCTCCGTCGCGGTGTACTCGCGCCCTGCCGAGGCCCAAGAAGGAGCGGAGTGGACGCGGCACGCCGCGGGATTCCTCACGACGGCACCGAGGGAGGAGCCGGTATCGCTGGAGGTGTGGCCGCCGGAGGGCGCGACACCCATCGAGATCGACGACGTCTACCCGGTACTCGCCGAGGCCGGTCTGTCGTACGGGCCCGCCTTCCAGGGACTGAGAGCGGCCTGGCGCGCGGCGGACGCGTTCTTCGCCGAGGTCGAGCTTCCCGAGCCGCGGCGGGCGGAGGCGGGGCTCTTTGGAATCCACCCCGCCCTGCTCGACGCGGCGCTGCACATCGCGGCCCACCACGGGCTGCGCGACAGCCCACCCGGCCAGAACCGCCTGCCCTTCGCCTACAGCGGCGTACGGCTGCACGCCTCGGGGGCGGCGGCTCTGCGCGTCCGGCTGACGCTGCACGGCGAGGACGAGTTGTCCCTGCACGCCGCCGACGCCTCGGGCGCCCCGGTGGCGACCGTCGACTCCCTTCGGGCGCGGCTGATCTCGGCCGGACAGCTCCGGGCGGCCCGGCCCGCCGAACGCGACGCGCTGTTCCAGCTGAACTGGGCGGAGGTGGCCGTCGCGACCCCGCGGACCGGCCCGGAACCCGACGTCGTCCTCGTGCCGGGGACCGAGTTCGAGCCGGCCGATCTGCCGGCCGCCGTGCACGATCAGGTGAACCGGGTACTCGGGCTCCTGCACGAGTGGCTCTCTCCCGGACGGCCGGAGTCGTCACGGCTTGTCGTCGTGACCAGGAACGCGGTGGCCACCGCGGAGGAGGAGAGTCCCGACGTCGTGACGGCACCGGTCTGGGGGCTGGTCAGGTCCGCGCAGGCCGAGCATCCCGGCCGGATCGTCGTCGTCGATGTCGCGGACGCGTCACCCGACGCCGTCAGGGAGGCGGTCGCCGCCGCTCTCGGTTCCGGTGAGCCACAGGTGGCTGTCAGGAACGGCAGGGTGCTCGCCCCTCGGCTCGCCCGGATGGCGGCGCCGGACACCGAGGGGCGGCGGTGGAACCCCGAGGGGACCGTGCTGATCACCGGGGGCACGGGCGCCCTGGCGGGCGAGCTCGCCCGGCACCTGGTGGCCGTGCGCGGAGTCCGCCATCTGGTGCTTGTGGGCAGGCGGGGAGAGCAGGCCCCCGGGGTCGCCGAACTCAGCGAGGAACTGGCCGGGCTCGGCGCGCGGGTCGCCGTCGTGGCGGCCGACGCCGCCGACCGGGACGCCCTCTCCGCGGTGCTGGCCGGCATCCCGGCGGCTCATCCGCTGACGGCGGTCGTGCACACCTCCGGCATCGTCGACGACGGCGTGATCACCTCGCTCACGCCGGACCGCGTCGACGACGTGCTGCGTCCCAAGGTCGACGCCGCCTGGAACCTGCACGAGCTGACCCGCGACCACGAACTGGCCGCCTTCGTCCTCTACTCCTCCGTCGCCGCGCTCCTCGGTGGGCCGGGACAGGGCGGCTACGCGGCGGCCAACACCTTCCTGGACGCACTGGCCGTACATCGCAGGGCTCTCGGACTGCCCGCGCTCTCGCTGGCGTGGGGTATGTGGGCGCGGCCGAGCGGCGTCACCGCGCACCTGACCGACGCCGACCGCGCCCGCGCCGCGCGCGCCGGGATCCGGGCCCTTGCCGACGCGGAGGGGCTGGCGCTGTTCGACGCCGCGCTCCGGCTCGACCACGCGTTCCTCGTCCCCGCCCCGCTCGACCTCACCGCGCTGCGGGCGGGCGGAGCGGAACCGCCCCCGCTGCTGCGCGATCTGGTCAGGCCGCTACGGCGAGCGGCCAGGACCTCCACGGCGACCGGCCCCGCGCTGGCCCACCGTCTGGCCAGGCTGCCCGAGGAACAGCACGCTCAAGCCGTGCTCGACGTGGTCACGGCGGAGGTGGCGGCGGTCCTGGGCACGTCGGCCGGGGCCGTCGCGCCGGATCGCCCGTTCAACGACCTCGGGCTGGACTCGCTCACCGCCGTCGAGCTGCGCAACCGGCTGGACGCGCTGACCGGCCTGCGGCTGCCCGCGACGGTCACCTTCGACCACCCCACGCCCGAGGCCCTCGTCGGCTACCTGCTGCCGGAGCTCGCGAGCGTTCCCACGCCCGACGTGCCCGCGGCGGAGACCTCGGCGGCAGGGCAGGGGCCGCTCTCCGATCTCTACCGCCAGTTGTGCGGCCGGGGCGAGTTCGCCGCCGCCGCCGAGCTGATCGGCGTGGTCTCCCACCTGCGGTCGAGCTTCGGCGCGGCGGAGGCCGCCCGGCACGCCATCTCGCCGATCCGGCTGGCCTCCGGCGACGCGCCGGTCACGCTGGTCTGCTTTCCGGCGGTCAGCGCCATCTCCGGCCCGCACGAGTACGCCCGTTTCGGCCACGCCATGCGCGGCGAGCGGGACGTCCACGTGGTGCCGTCACCCGGATACGCGCCGGACGACCTCCTGCCCGACAGCGAGGAGACGTTCGTCCAGATGCACGCCGACACGGTGGAGCGGCTGGTCGGCGACGGCCCGTTCGTGATCCTCGGCCGGTCCATGGGCGGCTGTATCGCGCATTCGGTGGCGGCCGAGCTGGAGAACCGCGGCATCCCGGCGGCCGGGCTCGTCCTGATCGACTCCTACCCGATCGAGAGCCCGACGCTGGAGGGCATGCGGGACTGGTGGCTGGCCGCGATGCTCACCGGGATGGTGGAGCGCATCGAGCGCTACCGGATGGTCTGGAGCGACGCGAGCCTCACCACCATGGGCGCGTACGGCCGGATCCTGGCCGACTGGCAGCCCAAGCCGATCGGCGCCAGGACCCTCGTCGTCCGAGCGGAGGAGCCGCTGCGCGGCACCGTCGTCGACCCCACCGGACGGCTCGACTGGCGGGCCTTCTGGCCGTTGCCGCACGAGACCGTCGATGTGCCCGGCGACCATTTCACAGTGCTCGAAGAGCACTCCGAGACGACGGTGGCGGCGGTCCGCTCGTGGATCGACGCGCTCGTCCCGTCCACACAGGAGAGGAACGCATGAGTGTTCAGGTAGCGGTCGTCACCGGTGCCGCGTCCGGCATCGGAAGGGCCACCGCGGAGCTGTTCGCCGACAGGGGCGTCCGGGTCGTCGCGGTCGACGTGGCGGGGGAGGGGCTGGAGAAGCTCTCCGCCCTCCACGGCGTCGTCCCACTCGTCGGGGACGTGTCCACCGAGGAGACCAACGCCGCCATGGTCGACCTCGCCGTCCGCGAGTTCGGGCGGTTGGACGCGGTGGTGCTCAACGCCGGGATCAGCGGCGCCGGGCCCCTGGAGTCGCCCGGGGCCATCGAACGGTTCGACCGGATCCTCGCCGTCAACGTGCGCGGCACGGCGCTGGGCATCCGGGCCTCGCTGTCGGCCCTGCGAACGGCGGGTGGGGGCTCGATCGTGGTGACCTCGTCGGTCTCGGGCCTGGGCGGTGATCCGCTCACCTGGGCGTACAACGCCTCCAAGGCGGCGGTGATCAACCTGGTGCGCGGCGCGGCGATCGACTACGCGGTGGAGAACATCAGGGTCAACGCCATCGCCCCCGGCGGGACGGTGACCGCGCTGACCGCGGGCGTGCTGTCGCACCCCACGCTCGGACCGGCGGTGACCGAGCGCATCCCGCAGCGGCGCTGGGCGGAGCCACGCGAGCAGGCCGAGGTCGTCTGGTTCCTGACCTCGCCCGCCGCGTCGTACGTCACCGGCGTCACCATCCCCGTCGACGGCGGCCTCAGCGCCAACAACGGCATCCTGCTCCCGCCCGCCTTCCCGGGCGACGCGCCCAGATAGGAGTCTCACGATGAGCACGGAAACGAACAAGGACGTGGCGCGGCGCCTCTACGAGGAGTTGATCACTCTGCGGCGCCCGGAGCTGCTTGAGGAGATCATCGCCGAGGACGCCGTCGACGAGACGATCCCGCCGGGAGCCGGCCCCGGAGGCAGGGAGGACTTCCGCGACCACATCCGGGGGGTCTGGCAGACCGTCGAGAACGTCAAGGCCACCGTCACGGACCTGATCGCGGAAGGCGACCGGGTGGTGGTCTTCTGGCGGATCGAGGGCGTCCACCGCGCTCCCCTGTTCGGCGTCCCCGCGAGCGGACGGCATTTCATTGGAAACAGCGTCAGCCGGATAACGTTCAAGGACGGGAAGATCGTGCGGTACAACGTTCTTCCGGACCGCCTCGGCATCATCCAGCAGATCTCCTGAACGGGCGCCGATAAATGGGTGAATTATCACTGGAGGACGTTTCCGACATTCGCGGGACGCTCGCGTTGTTCTCCCATCTCTTCGACAACGGAGAGGTCGCCGACCTCGGCCAGGTGTTCACCGAGGACGCGGTGATCAAGCTGACCAGGGGAGCCGGGCGTTCCGTGCGCGGGTTGCCCGCCATCGGCGAGTTCGCGCTGAGCCTGAGGCCGCACGGGCCTGACCACCAGACCCTTGACACGCATGTCTTCGTGGACGGCGACGGTGTCGTCAGGGCGCGGAGCCGATACCTCGCGGTGCTTCCCGACGGGAGTGTGCACAACGGCGACTACCTCGACGTTCTGCGGCGCACCCCCCAGGGGTGGCGCATCGGGCTGCGGGTCTCCGTTCCCCGATATCCACTGGCCAATGGAATTTCCGGGTAGGGGTTACTAGGGGTGTTTCCGGTGCGAACCCCGGTTTAATCTTTCGGCAAAAGTCAATTCCGACTCCTTCTATTGCCAACCCGCCGGAGCGGTGAAATGCACGTGCTCAAAAAATTCGGGCTGTCGTCGCGAACCAGAATCGGGGTGATGGCCGGCGTCATGCTCCTGCTGGCCGCCTGCGGCTCGCCCGCCACCTCCTCCGGCGGCACGAGCGGTTCGGTGTCGGCCGCTCCCGTCAGGGGCGGGTCGCTGACCTTCGCGGCCGACACCGAGCCGGTCTCCTTCGACATCCACGTCAGCTCGCAGGACATCACCGGGGCGATCCTCCGCAACGTCTTCGACTCACTGATCGCCGAGGACTCCTCGGGCAGGTTCCACCCGTGGCTCGCCGAGTCCTGGGAGGTGGCTCCCGATCTCAAGAGCTACACCTTCCGCCTCCGCAAGGACGTCAAGTTCCACGACGGCACGCCCTTCGACGCGGAAGCGGTGAAGGTCAACTTCGATCGCATCGCCGACCCCGCGACCAAGTCACAGCTCGCCTCCAACCTCCTCGGTCCCTACACCGGGACCACGATCGTCGACCCGCACACGGTGAAGGTCGAGTTCTCCGCGCCCTTCGCACCGTTCCTGCAGGCCGCGAGCACGGCCTACCTCGGCTTCTACTCGCCGAAGACGATCGCGGCCAACGCGGCCACGCTCGGCTCCGGCGGGGCCGTCGGCGTCGGCACCGGACCGTTCGTGTTCACCGGCTACACCAAGGGCCAGGAGGCGGTCCTGACCAGGAACGCCGACTACGCCTGGGCCCCCGGCACCGGTGGCCACACAGGTCCCGCCTACCTCGACAAGCTGACCGTCCGGTTCCTGCCGGAGGCCTCGGTCCGGGTCGGCTCGCTGAACAGCCGCCAGATCGACGTCGCCGCGGCGATCCCGCCGGCCAACGCGAGGACCGTCGAGGCCAACGCCGACCTCTCGCTGCTCAAGGCCGACTATCCCGGTGGGAACTACAGCATCTACTTGAACGCTTCCAAGCCTCCCCTCAACGACGAGAAGGTCCGCAAGGCACTCCAGCGGGGGATCGACGTCGACACCAACGTCAAGGCGCTCTACTTCGGTCGGTTCGCCAGAGCGTGGAGCCCGCTGGCGCCGACCACCCCCGGCTACAACGCGGCGCTGGAGAACAGCTGGCCGTACGACCAGGCCCTGGCCGGCAAGCTGCTGGACGAGGCCGGCTGGACCGGCAGGGACGCCGACGGCTACCGGACGAAGGACGGCAAGCGCCTGGTCGTCGACTGGCCGCTGCTGCCCGCCCAGTACGTGCGCGACCAGCGCGACATCCTCGGGCAGGCGTTCCAGGCCGACCTCAAGAAGATCGGCGTCGAGGTCACCCGGCCCCAGGCCGACATCGGCACCTACCTCGAGCGGGTCTACGGCGGCAAGGCCGACCTGGCCGACTACAGCTGGTCGCGCTTCGAACCGGACGTGCTGTGGCTCCTGTTCAACGGCGCCAGCCGGCCCCAGAAGGGCGGGCAGAACGCCACATTCCTCAACGACCCCGACCTGACCACGTGGACCGACCAGGGCCGGGCCACCCTTGACGAGACCGTCAGGAAGGAGGTGTACGGCAAGACCCAGCAGCGTGCCGTCGACCTCGCGCTGGTGATCCCCGTCTACACCCAGTCGCAGGTGCTCGGCCTCGGCAAGCAGGTACGCGGGCTCACGCTCGATTCCAACGCCTGGCCGCTGTTCTACGACGTGTGGCTCGCCAAGACGGCACAGTGAGGACTCTCGCCAAGCGGCTGGGGGCAGGGCTCGCGGTGCTGTACGGCGCCGCGACCCTCGCCTTCGTCGCCCTCCAGCTCATCCCGGGAGACCCCGTCGCGACCCTGCTGGGACCGGCCACCACGGCATCGGCCGAGGTCAGGCAGCACATCAGGGCCGAGTTCGGGTTCGACCGGCCGGTGCTCATCCAGTACCTCGGCTACCTGGGCAAGGTCGTCACCGGCGACCTGGGCTCCTCGTACCAGCTCCAGCGGCCGGTATGGCAGCTGATCGGCGACCAGCTCGGTGCCACCGTGCAGCTCGCCGCGGCCGCGATCGCCCTCGCCGTCCTGATCGCGCTGGTGTCGGCGGTGGCGACGGCCGGACGGCGCCGCGGCGTGCGAGCCGCGGCGACGGCCTGGGAACTGGTGGCCGTCTCGCTGCCCTCGTACTGGCTGGGCATCCTGCTGCTGACCGCGTTCTCCTTCCAGCTCCGGCTCTTCCCCGTCATCGGCGCGCAGGACCTGGCGGCGCTGGTGCTGCCCGCGCTCACCCTGGCCCTGCCGATCGCCGGTGTCCTCGCGCAGGTGCTGCGCGAGGGGCTTGAGACCGCGCTGGCACAGCCGTTCGCGATCACCGCTCGGGCACGGGGCCTGGGCCAGACCGCCGTCCGGCTACGTCATGCGCTCCGGCACGCGGCGGTGCCGCTCGCCACCCTCACGGGATGGCTCGTCGGGACGTTGCTCGGCGGCGCCGTCCTGGTGGAGACGGTCTTCGGCCGCTCGGGCATCGGCGCGCTCACGCTGCAGGCGGTGGGAAACAAGGACATGCCGGTGGTGATGGGCGTGGTGTTGCTGTCGGCCTTCGTGTTCGTCCTCATCTCCACGGTCGTCGACCTGCTGTACGCGCTCATCGATCCGCGGCTACGGGCCGGGTGATCGCGTGGCGCCGCTCTCCGTCCGTATCCCCGCCCGCTGGGGGCTCGCCGTCCGGCGCGGGCCGTCGGTGCTCGCCTGGGCCGTGCTCGTCCCGATCGCGCTGGCCGCCCTCGCGCCGGAACTGCTGGCCGCGTCCTCGCCGATCACCATCGATCCCGTCCATGCCCTGCTACCACCCGGCGCCGAGCACTGGTTCGGCACCGACCAGCTCGGCCGCGACCTGTTCACCCGGGTCGTCCACGGCGCCCGGCCGTCCCTGCTCCTGGGGCTGGGCTCGACCTGTCTCGCCGTCATCGGGGGAGCGGTGCTCGGCCTCGCCGCCGCGCTGGGCGGGCGCCTGGCCGACCAGGCGGTCATGCGGGTGGCCGACATCCTGCTCTCCCTGCCCCAGCTCCTGGTCGCCCTGCTTGTGATCACCGTCCTGGGCGGCGGGACCGCCAACGTGGTGCTGGCCATCGCCATCGCCTTCGTCCCCGGGTACGCGCGGGTCGTCCGCGCAGAGGCCCTGGTGGTGCGCAGGTCGGGGTACGTCGAGGCGGCCCGCGGGCTCGGGCTGCGGCGCTCGACGCTGATCGTGCGGCACATCCTGCCCAACGCCCTCGGCCCGCTGCTGGTGCTGGCAGGCGTCGGCTTCGGTACGGCGCTCATCGCCGGATCCGGGCTGAGCTTCCTCGGCTTCGGCACGAGACCGCCCGCACCGGAATGGGGAGCCATGCTGTCGGAGGGCCGTGACTTCCTGCAGACGGCCTGGTGGATCGGGCTGTTCCCCGGGGCGGCCATCACGGCCACGGTGATCGCCGTGAACGTGATCGGCCGCTCCGCCCAGAGCCGCTTCACCAGGAGGACGCGGTGATCGTGGTCGAAGGACTCGACGTCGTCTTCCATCTCGACGGCGAGCGGATCCACGCGGTGCGGGACGTGTCGTTCGCGGTCGCGCCCGGCGAGTGCCTGGCCATCGTCGGGGAGTCGGGCTCCGGCAAGAGCGTCACCGCGCGCACCCTCGTCGGCCTGGCCGGCGAGCGGGCCTCGGTCAGTGCCCGCCGGCTCACCTTCGAGGGCGACGACCTGACGACCCTGACCGAGTCGGGCTGGCGCGCGGTCCGGGGTCGCCGGATCGGCCTGGTGCTCCAGGACGCGCTGGTGTCGCTGGACCCGCTCAGGACCGTGGGAGCCGAGGTCGCCGAGACGCTGCGCACCCACCGGATCGTGGACCGGGCGGGCATCGGCGAGCGGGTGCTGTCGCTGCTGGCCGACGTCGGCATCCCCGACCCGGCCCGGCGGGCGCGCCAGCACCCGCACGAGCTCTCCGGCGGTCTGCGGCAGCGGGCGCTCATCGCGTCCGTGATCGCCGCGGGACCGCGCCTGCTCGTGGCCGACGAGCCCACCACCGCGCTGGACGTCACCGTGCAGGCGCAGATCTTCGCGCTGCTGCGCGGGCTGACGGAGGGCGGCGCGGCCCTCCTGCTGATCAGCCACGACCTGGCCGTGGTGTCCAGGCTCGCCGACCGCATCGCCGTCATGTACGGCGGGCTGATCGTCGAGGAGGGCCCGGCCGCCCGGCTGCTCGCCGATCCCCGGCATCCGTACACCCAGGCGCTCATCGCCGCCGTGCCCGCCGCCCACGCCAAGGGCACGGCGCTGTCCGTCGCGGCGGCCGGGCGGCCCGCGCCGGGACCGGGCGGATGCCCGTACGCCGCCCGCTGCGCGCACGCCGACCAGCAGTGCCGAGACAAGCTCCCGGATCCCGCCGAGGTCGAGGCGGGGCATCGGGTCCTGTGCCGGCATCCCGCCTCGCGCGTCCTCGCGCCGGTACCACGGCCCGCCCGGCCCGCCGCGGCGCGGCCGGAACCTCGCGAGCGGGGGGCCGTGGTGCTGGCGGCCGAGGGCCTCTCCAAGCGGTTCCGCACCCCCGACGGGGGCTGGCAGGACGCGGTCAGGGATGTGTCGTTCCAGCTCAGAGCGGGGGAAACGCTGGGGCTGGTCGGCGAGTCCGGATCGGGTAAGACGACCGCCGCCCGTATCGCGCTCGGCCTGCTGGAACCCGACGAGGGTGTCGTACGGCTCGGTGGCGAGCCGTGGAGCGGCGTGCCCGAGCGCGACCGCAGAACGAGGCGGCGCCGGATCCAGGCCATCTACCAGGATCCGCTCGGCTCGTTCGACCCCCGCTACCCGGTCGGGCGGATCGTCGGCGAGGCGGTGGCCCTGACCGGTGCCCGGCGCAGGGAACGCCGCGACCGGGTCGTCGAGCTGCTCGACCAGGTCGGGCTGCCGGCGGCCACGGCGGGACGCCACCCGCTCGAACTGTCCGGCGGCCAGCGGCAGCGGGTCGCCATCGCCCGGGCGCTGGCCCCGTCACCGGAGGTGATCGTCTGCGATGAGCCGGTGTCGGCGCTCGACGTCTCGATCCAGGCGCAGATCCTCGACCTGCTCGCCACACTGCAACGCGACCTGGCGGTGGCGATGCTGTTCATCTCGCACGACCTCGGTGTCATCCACCACGTCAGCGATCGGATCGCGGTGATGAAGGACGGGCGGATCGTCGAGACGGGAGACGTCGCGGACGTGTTCGCCCGCCCCTCCGAGCCGTACACCGCGGAACTGCTCGCCGCTGTCCCCACCCTCGCACCGGAACGGAGCCGACGATGACGATCATCACCGAGGTGGCGCCGGACCACCGGTCCCCATTGGTACGGCTGGCCCGGCTGCTGGACGAGGGGTCGACGGTCCCGGCGCACGAACCCGACGGCAGCGGCGTCACCGCGGTGCGCGGCCGGGTCGGCGGGTCTCCGGTGCTGGCGTACTGCACCGACGCCACCACGATGGGCGGCGCGCTGGGCATGGACGGCGCGTTGCGGATCGCCTCGGCGATCGACGAGGCCGTCGTCCGCCGGTGGCCGGTGGTCGGGCTCTGGCACTCCGGCGGTGCCCGCCTGGCCGACGGTGTGGAGTCCATGGACGGAGTGGGGCGCATGTTCCAGGCCATGATCCGCGCCTCGGGACGGGTTCCGCAGATCTCGGTGGTGCTGGGCCCGGCGGCGGGCGCGGCGGCCTACGGGCCGGCCCTCACCGACATCGTGATCATGTCGGAGGAGGGACGGGTGTTCGTCACCGGGCCCGACGTCGTCCACACCGTCACCGGCGAGCGGATCGACATGGCCGGGCTCGGCGGCCCGGAGGTGCACTCCCGCAAGTCGGGTGTCGTCCACGTGGTGACCGAGTCGGAGTCCGCGGCCTACCTGCGGGCCCGCCGCATCACCGGCCTGCTGGCGCGTCCCGGCGCGTTCGACCCGCGCCAGGCCGCCGGGGCCGACCCCGGCCTGGCCGGGCTGCTCCCCGACCAGCCGCGCCGCGCGTACGACGTGCGGCCACTGCTCCGGCGGATCCTCGACGGGGGCGGTGACGTACTGGAGGAGCTCCAGCCGAAATGGGCGCCCAACATGGTGATCGGCCTCGGCAGGCTCGGTGGACGCGCCGTCGGCGTCGTCGCCAACAACCCGCTACGCAAGGGCGGCTGCCTGGACTCCCTCAGTGCGGAGAAGGCCGCCCGGTTCGTCCGTACCTGCGATGCCTTCGGGCTGCCTCTCCTCGTGATCGTCGATGTTCCCGGCTACCTTCCCGGGGTGGGACAGGAGTGGGAGGGAGTCGTACGGCGAGGTGCCAAGCTGCTGCACGCCTTCGGCGAGGCCGTGGTGCCCCGGGTCACCCTGGTCACCCGCAAGTCCTACGGGGGCGCCTACATCGCGATGAACTCCCGCTCCCTGGGGGCCGACGCCGTCTTCGCCTGGCCGGACGCGGAGGTCGCCGTGATGGCGGCCGAACCCGCGGTCAACGTGCTGCACCGCAAGAGGCTCGCCGCGGCCCCGGAGACCGAGCGGGAGGCGCTGCGCGGCGCGCTCGTCGAGGAGCACCGCCGGGTGGCCGGCGGCGTCGATCGCGCGCTCTCCCTCGGCGTGATCGACGAGGTCATCGACCCCGCCGACACCCGGCGGCGGCTGGTGGCGGCCTTCGCCGCCATCCCCGAGTCCCGTGGCCGGCATGGGAACATCCCGCTCTGACGCGCCGCCCCCTTTGACCGGTCGGCGGCCGGTGTCCTTCCGGCCGAAGCCGGACACCGGCCGCCGACCGGGGCCCCGGACGGGCGCCTGCTGGCCGCGAGCAGCGGTGACGGGGCCGTACGGGTGTGGCGGACGACCGGGCAGGGCCTGCCGACGGGGGACCCGGTC
>NZ_JBEOZN010000204.1:0-11836 GCF_040298085.1 Streptosporangium sp. NPDC001681
CACTCCGCGATCGCCGCCGCGGCTCCCGGCACCACCCGGCAGGGGCGTTCCTCGATCACCATCAGCTTCACCGTCTCGCTGATCGCATAGGCGCCTGAAACCCTCGCCACCCGGGTCGCAGGTGCTTCGCAGCACCGGCCAGCCACTCATGCGGGCCCTCCTGTCCGGCTCCGTCGCCGCTGGGTTAAGGATCACTAACTTCACCACAGATGTTAGTCATTATTAACGTTACCGTCTACCATGCGGAAGGTGACGACTGCCCAGCCCGCTACCCGCAATCGCGGCTCGCGGCGCGCCGAGATCCTGGACGCCGCGGCGAGACTGTTCGCGGCGCGCGGCTTCCACGGTGTCTCGATCGAGGACATCGGCGGCGCGGTCGGCACCTCGGGTCCGGCCCTCTACCGGCATTTCAGCGGCAAGGAGGCTCTGCTCTCCGAGATGCTGCTGGACGTCAGCGAGCGCCTGCACACCTCGGGAACCCGCCGCGTGACCGAGGCAGCCGACGCCGAGCAGGCCCTGAACGCCCTGCTCAGCTGCCAGATCGAATTCGCGCTGAGCCACCCGGCGCTGATCACGGTGCACGACAGGGAGCTGGACAACGTACCCGAGCCCGCCCGGCGACGGATCCGCAGGCTCCAGAGACTGTACGTCGAGGAGTGGGTCACCGTGCTGAGCGAGCTCTACCCGGGCCGTTCCCAGGCCGAGCTGCGCGCCGCGACCCACGCCGTCTTCGGGCTGCTCAACTCCACACCGCACAGCGCCGGGGAACTACCGCCCGCGGCGATGGCCGAACTGCTGCGCGGCATGGCCCGCGCGGCGCTGGCCACACCCCAAGGTTAGCAATCACTAACTCATGATGTGGGCACCCTTGCGCGGGGACGTGAGCCACGCCTGCGAGGGGTTCACCATGACCGTGCACGGCGCCTCGCGCAGCAGCATCTGGCAGGCCGGGCCGATGGCGAGGCCCGGCGGGTCGTCGTGCTCCCTGTCGGCCACCACCATCAGGTCCGAACGGTCGGCCGCGTGACGGAGCACCTCGACGTGGGACCTCGTCTCGATCATGGTCTCCACCTCCAGCTGCGGATACCTCTCCTCCCACAGCGCGACGTTGGTGTTGAAGCGGACCGCCACCCGCCGGGTGTCGTCGGCGCCCTCGGGGCAGAGGCAGATCACCAGCAGCGTCGCCCTGCGCAGCCTCGCCTCCTCGAAGGCCAGGCCGAGCTCCGCCGACTCCAGGTGCGCGTCCTCCACGGCGATCGCGACGCGGTCGGTGCGGAGGTGGCCCGGCTGCCTGACGACGGCCACCGGGCAGCGGGCGTGCGAGGCGACCTGGACCGTCGTCGAGCCGATCTTCAGCTCGTCGAAACCGCCGGAGCCGCGCGGGCCGATCGCGACCAGCTCGGCGGCACCCGACACGCTCACCAGGGCCGCCCCCGGCGACCCCTCCACCAGCTGGCCGCGCACCCGTGCCCGGGGGGCCAGATCGTGCGCCAGGGCCAGCCCCCTCTCCAGGATGTGCGAGCCCATGCGCCGGATGACCGCGGTGGTCTCGTGGGTGACGGAGAGCATCGGGTAGGGCCACTGCCAGGCGTGACAGATCAGCAACGGGAGGAATCTGAGGCGGGCCTCCTCAAGGGCCCAGCGCAGTGCCCGCCGGCTCTCCGCGGAGTCGTCGTATCCGACGACCACCGGCCGCTCATCGTCCTGTACCAGCATTGCGGCTCCCCTCCCGCGTCACTCACCTTCCATACTTCACTGATCCTCACGCTCGGTAAGGCGACCATTCACAAGTCTTGCCTCGTTTTCCGGCTCGCACCGGCAAAGACACCTCCTTGACCATTGCTTCCGATAATCAGCAGTAAATTCTGACAATCCGTCATGGAAAACTGTTACATGAGGCCGATCCGCGACCCAGCCGCACCAAAGATGTCAAGGTTGAGGACGGCGTCCGCCGAGGAGGACATAATCGGGCTGTGGCGCGCGACACTGTTGAGACCCACTTCACCGAGGCCGTGGCCGCCCTCTCCCCCGGGGCGCCGCGCGATCCCGGCCTTCCCGTACGGGAGGGCACGACCCTGACCGGGGCCCGCTGCCGCGAGCTGTTCGAGTTCCAGCTGGGCAGCAGGCTGCTGGACGTCACCGCCCGCTGGCTTCGTGAGCAGGGGCAGGGCTTCTACACCATCGGCTCGGCCGGACACGAGGGCAACGCCGCGATCGCCGCCGCGCTGCGCGTCACCGACCCCGTCCTCCCGCACTACCGGTCCGGCGCCTTCTACCTGACCCGGTCGGCGATGGCGGGACGGCTGCCCGAGGAGGGGATGCGCGACGTGCTGCTCGGCCTGACCGCCTCGGCCGAGGAGCCGATGGCCGGCGGGCGGCACAAGGTCTTCGGCCACCCCGACCTGGCGGTGATCCCGCAGACCTCCACGATCGCCAGCCACCTGCCGCGCGCGGTGGGCGTGGCCTTCGCCATCGAGCGCACCCGCCAGCTCGGCCTGCCGGGACCGTGGCCGGCCGACGCGATCGCGATGTGCAGCTTCGGCGACGCCTCGACGAACCACGCCAGCGCCCTGTCGGGACTCAACACCGCCGCCTACTGCTCCTACCAGAAGCTGGCGCTGCCGATCCTGTTCGTCTGCGAGGACAACGGCCTGGGCATCAGCGTGCGCACCCCCGAGGGCTGGGTCAAGGCCGCCCACCACCCGCTGTTGAGGTACTTCGACGCCGACGGCTGCGACCTGGCCGACGTCCACGACGTGGCGCTGGCCGCCGCCGACCACGTCCGCTCGAATCGAGCCCCGGCCCTGCTGCGCGTCGGCACCGTCCGGCTGATGGGCCACGCGGGGTCGGACGTGGAGCTTTCCTACCGGACCAAACGGGAGATCGACGCCGACCTCGCGCGCGATCCGCTCGTCGCGACCGCCAGGCTGCTCGTCGAGGCCGGTCTGATCACCCCCGACGAGCTGCTGCTCCGCTATGAGACGACGCGCGAGCACCTGTTCAAGATGGCCATGGAGAGCTCACGGCGGCCCCGGCTGGTCTCCGCCCTCGACATCGTCGAACCGCTGGCCCCGCGCACCCCCGCCGCCGTCGCCGCGGCCGGCAGGAACGTCGCGGCCCCCGAGGCCAGGGCGAGGGCCTTCGGCGGCAGGCTCCCCGAGCAGGAGGGTCCACTGACCCTCTCCCAGGCCATCAACCGCACCCTCACCGACGCCCTGGCCGCCCACCCCGACGTGCTGGTCTTCGGCGAGGACGTGGCACGCAAGGGCGGCGTCTACGGCGTCACCCGCGGCCTGCAGAAACGCTTCGGTCTCGGCCGGGTCTTCGACACCCACCTCGACGAGCAGGCGGTGCTCGGCCTGGCACTCGGCTCGGGGGTCTCCGGCCTGCTGCCGGTGCCCGAGATCCAGTACCTGGCCTACCTGCACAACGCCCTGGACCAGATCCGCGGCGAGGCCGCGACGCTCCAGTTCTTCTCCCGGGGCGCCTTCCGCAACCCGATGGTGCTGCGCGTCGCCTCCTACGCCTACCAGAAGGGCTTCGGCGGCCACTTCCACAACGACAACTCCGTCGCCGCGCTGCGCGACATCCCCGGCCTGGTCGTGGCCTCCCCCGCACGTCCCGATGACGCCGCCTCGATGCTGCGCACCTGCCTGGCCGCCGCCCGCACCGACGGCAGCGTCTGCGTCTTCCTTGAGCCCATCGCGCTGTACAGCACCCGTGACATGTTCGAGGAGGGCGACAACGGCTGGCTCTCCCCGTACGCGCCTCCGGCCCGCTGGGCGGAGACGCACATCCCGATCGGGCGCGCCCGCAGCTACGGCGACGGCCGCGACCTGACGATCGTGACCTTCGGCAACGGCCTGCGGATGAGCCTGCGCGCCGCGGTCAGGCTCACCGCCGAGGGGTACAGCTGCCGGGTGCTCGACCTGCGCTGGCTCTCCCCCCTGCCGGTGGAGGATCTGATGCGGGCCGCCGAGCTGACCGGAAGGGTGCTGATCGCCGACGAGACCCGCCGTAGCGGAGGGGTCTCGGAGAGCATCGTCACCGAGCTGATCGACGCGGGTTTCACCGGCAGGATCGCCCGGGTGACCTCCTTTGACAGCTTCATCCCGCTGGGCGAGGCGTCCAGGCACGTGCTGCTGTCGGAGGCCGAGATCGAGGCCGCCGCCCGCAAACTGCTCAGCTGATCCCTCCGGACCGAAATCCCGGAACCCGCCTCCACCATGTCATCCGTACGTGTTCAATTGGATGCGCACTGTTATGGATCGTGACTCCGGCTCGTAGCCGGACAGCCCTCCGTTTCCCCCTGAGCAGGAGGTACCATGCCCGACGTGGCGATGAAAAGCACCGGTCAACGTGTAGCGGACCTGGAGGCCTGGGCCTTCAGGACCGGATCCGACCTGGCGGACATCAAGGAGACCTTGAACGATCTCCCTAAGATCATCCGCGAGGAGGTCATGACCTACACCGCGCCGATGTTCGAAGAGATCATGAGCAGGATGGCCACCAAGGAGGACCTCTCCGCTCTCTCCACCAAGGTCGACAACCTGGAAACGAAGATGGATGGGCTGGAGACCAAGGTCGACAACCTGGAAACGAAGATGGATGGGCTGGAGACCAAGGTCGACAGCCTGGAGACGAAGATGGACGCCCGTATGGACTCCATGGATACTCGCATGGACTCTATGGAGACTCGTATGGACTCCATGGAAGGCAAGCTCGACCTGATTCTGGCCAAGCTCAACTGACGGTGCGGATGTGCTGAGTGCACCCCCGCGAAGCCTCGCCGGGAGTGCACTCAGAGCCAGTCTCGGCGTTTGAACACCAGATACAGGGTGAGACAGACGCCCGCCATGAGCAGGACCGCGAAGGGATAGCCCCACGTCCAGTGGATCTCGGGCATCACGTCGAAGTTCATTCCGTAGATGGTGCCGACGAGGGTGGGGGCGAACAGGATGGCGGCCCAGGCGGAGATCTTCTTGACCTCCTCGTTCTGGGCGTTGCTCGCCTCGGTGAGCCTGGTCATGTGCTCGTTCTGGGCCTGGGCGACCATGGTCGAGTTGACCACGAGGATGTCGTGGAGCATCTGGCGGAAGCCGCTGACCCGCTCCGCGACGGTGATCGCGTGGTCGGCCACGTCCCGCAGGTATCTCTGCAGCTCCTCGTCCACCCCGTACTTGGCGGCCCCCGCGATGAAGCCCTCGATCATGCCCAGCAGCGGCTGGGTGGCCCGCTGGAACTCGATCACCTCGCGCGACAGCTCGTAGATGCGGCGGGAGACCCCGGGCTCGTTGCCGAAGACCTGCACCTCGATCTCGTCGATGTCGTTCTGCAGACCGGCGACCACGGGGGCGTAGCCGTCCACCACCGCGTCGAGGATGGCGTAGAGCACCGCCTGCGGGCCCTGGCCGAGCAGGTCGGGGTCGTGCTGCATCCTGCGGCGAACCTGTGACAGGTCGGGGGCCTCGCTGTGCCGTACGGTGATCACGAAGTTCTGGCCGACGAAGACGTGCAGCTCGCCGAAGTCGACCTCCTCGGCCTCGTCGAGATACCTGGCGGGGCGGAGCACCACGAACAGGGTGTCGCCGTAGCGGTCGGCCTTGGGCCGCTGGTGAGCGACGATGGCGTCCTCGACCGCCAGCTCGTGCAGGTCGAACTTCTCGGCGACGTCGAGGATGACGCTGTCCTCCGGCCGGTAGAAGCCGATCCAGGCCATGCTGTCCGGGGTGTTCTTCAGGCACTCGAAGGCGTCGGGAAGAGACTCGGGAGTGGCGGCGCGATGCCCGTTGACGTAGATCGCGTTGTCGATGACGCGTGAGCGGGGTGGGACCGGCAGCCCGTCACCGGCGGATCTGGGGTCCATCGAACGCTCGGGAGACTCCCGACCGGCGCCGGGACGCCCACGCATCAGGCTTCGCAGGCCCCGCACTCGCCGGTCGGTCACACGTGTCTCCTTATCGGGTGGTCATGAACTCTTGCAGCGACTGCATCGCGGTGTTGCGGATCTTGGCCCTGAGCATCGGGGTCCAGCCGAGGATGATCCCGGTCGGCAGGCCCATGGCCATCTTGGACCAGCGCCGCAGGTCGAAGTCGTCGTGGTGGCGAACGATGAGTCCGTCCTCGAAACGGAAGAGAGCGTCGATTTCATTGACGACCCTCCTGCCCGTCTTGCCGAAGGTGTAACTGGCGGTCCAGTGCGCGGTGCCCTCGTACTGGCGGACGGCGATGTCGCGGACCTCCACCCCGAGATCGGTACTGCGGCCGAGCAGCATCCGCCACATCCCCATGACCTTGTCGCGTCCTTCGAGGTCCTGGAAGACGGGGTCCCCGAACGTGACGTCGGGGTGGTAACAGCGCTCCATCTCGTCGGCGTCACGGCGTGCGAAGGCGTCATAGAACGTCTTGATGAGCTCGGCGTTTCGGTCGTTCACGAGTCTCTCCCGATCATCAATGTCCTGCCGACCGAGTGTAGTGCGCCGAAAGGTCAAGGAGATTGTCCGCATTGTTCCAACACACCGCGCGGAGCCAGTCGTCGCCCAGGTCGAGCCTGTCCAGCGCGTGGAGCTGGTGGGCGTAGGGGTGGGGGATGTTGGGGAAGTCACTGCCGAGCAGGACCTTGCCGGCCAGCCCAAGGTCACGCAGGCGCGGCCGGAGACGCGCGGGGAACGGCATACCACGCTCGGCGAAGTCGGTGAAGGTCATCGTGGTGTCGAGCCGCACGTTCGGGAAGGTCTCGGCCAGCTCGAAGAACTCGTCGTACTCCGGCATGCCGAGGTGCGCCACGACCAGCGGCAGGGTGGGATGGCGCTCCAGTACCCCGCCGACCGGCACCGGCCCTGTACAGCGGCCGGGCAGCGGGATCGAGCTGGCGTGGACGACGACGGGAACGCCCCGCTCGGCCAGCAGCCCCCACACGTCGTCGATCTCCTCACACCTGGGGTCGAAGTCGCCGACCTGGAGGTGGACCTTGAAGATCCGCGCCCCACGGCCGAGCGCGTCCCGGACATAGCCAAGGACTCCAGGTTCGGGGTAGAAGGTGGCCGAGGGCAGACATTCCGCCGTACGGCGGGCGAAGTCGAGCGTCCATTCGTTGAGGCTCTCGGCCATGCCCGGCCGGTGCGCGTAGGCGAGGGCGGAGAAGGCCCGCACCCCGAGCGCCCGCAGCCGATCGACCCGCTCCTCGACGGGCAGCCGGTAGTGGATCCGCCACCCTTTCCCCATCAGCGGACCGCCGTGCTCGAAGTGGTGCCAGACCCGGCGCTCCATGCGCTCGGGCAGGAAGTGGACGTGCACGTCCGCCAGGCCGGGCAGGCCAAGCCCGCGCCACCAGGCGGGGACGCCGGCGTCCGCGAGTTCCGGAATCATGTTCTGCACGACCTCGACTTTATCGCCAGCACACCGGCAGTCGTGGGACGCTTTGCTCTCATGCCGCGAAGGAGAAGTGAGCGTTGTCCGACCTCTGGGTGACCCTGACCACGGCCCGTTCCGGGCCGCCCCCCTGGGTCGTGCTGCTGTCCGCGCTGGCCGCACTGGGCGTGGTGTCGTGGTCCACCTCGTGGCAGTTGTCGCGAGGTCTGATCACCATCGCCCACGAGGGCGGGCACGCACTGATGGCACTGCTCACCCGGCGCAAGCTGGAGGGCATCCGCCTGCACTCCGACACCTCCGGCGTGACCCTGACCAGGGGCAGGCCCCGCGGGCCCGGCATGATCCTGACCGCCGCCGCCGGATACGTCGCCCCGTCCCTGCTGGGGCTGGGCGGGGCGTGGCTGACCTCCTCCGGCTACGTGGAGGTGCTGATCGTAATAGTGATCGTGTTGCTGCTCTGCATGCTGCTGCTGATCCGCAACCTGTTCGGCGTGGTGAGCCTGCTGGCGACCGGGGGCGCGATCTCCGTCTTCACCTGGTACGCCGAGCCCGACATGGACGCCGTCCTCGCCTATCTGGCCGTGTGGTTCCTGCTGCTGGGGGGTGTGCGGCCGATCGTGGAGCTGCAGCGCAAGCGGCGTTACGGCCGGGCACCCGACTCCGACGCCGATCAGCTCGCCCGGCTGACCTTCCTGCCCGGCGGGTTCTGGGTGTTCCTCTTCCTGGTGGTCGCGGGCGCCTGCCTGGTGGCCGGGACCTATTTGCTGCTGCCTCCGGCGTTCAAGCTCTCCTGGTAAGCGCGCCCCCTCCGGACCGGAACAGGTGATTTCGCGGTGACGCACGGCGTGCGCCAGGAGAACCCCTGACCAGCGGCCACCCCTCTCGCCATCCAGTTTCTATCATCGCATTTTCCGCTCATTCATCATCATTATGTCCCAGCTCCAAACAAAGCGGCAAGCCGCCCTTCTCGGTTGACATTTAACGCCTTTTTGAGTTTATTAGAAGGAATATCGTTTCCGCTGTGAGAGGCGCTTCATGCCACACCCCGCCTACCTCGTCGGAACGGCCGGGGCGGGCATCCTGCTGATCTCTCTGGGCGTCACGCTCGCCCTCACCCTGCGGATCAGGCGCCTGCGCGTCGAGCGGGAGCGCGCCCTCGCCAGGGCCTACGAGGGGTTCGCCCGCGACATGCACGACATCGTGGGGCACTGGCTCTGGCTAGCGTCCATCAAGGGAGAACTGGCCCACCGGCGGGCCGCCGGCGACGCACGCCTGCGCGAGGATCTGGAAGAGGTGCTCCAGGCGGTACGGCAGGCCGCGCACGCCGTACGGAACGTGTCCGCGGCCCGCCACCGGCTTTCGTTCCCCGGCGAGGCCGCCCGCGCCAGAGCGCTGATGGAGGGGTTCGGAGCCTACTGCTCGGTCCGGGTGGACACCGACGAGTTGCCCGAGCCCGTGAGCGCGGCGCTGGGCGCCGTGGTGCGCGAGGGCGTGACGAACATGCTGCGGCACAGCCAGGTGAAGCGGTGCGCGATCGAACTGGTCGAGCACGGCGGCCTGCTACGCCTGACCGTCGTCAACGACGGGGCACCCCGGCGGGAGGCGCCCTCCACCGGCGGCGACATCGGCAGCGGGGTGGGCAACCTCCGCCACCGCCTGGGCGAGCTGGGCGGCACGGTACAGGTGGCGGGCGGTGCGGACGGGTGGTTCACCCTGATAGCCGAGGTTCCCGGCAATTATTCCGAATAACCTTCATGTCTCTCACAAAAGCACAGGTAGCACCCACCTTCACGGTCGACACTGTGCGTTTCGCATATACGAGTGGTTTAGTTTGTAACTAGTGGTTTCTCGGGTTATCCGTAATTCTCTCTTCTGGAAGACAGCAGGGGAGAATGCCGTGGATGACCAGTATGAGCTTTATTGCCTGGCGGACCCGCTTTTTTACGACACGCTTGACGGCCAGCGGAGCGACCACCCCGATTTCGCGCTCGCGGCCCGGGAGGTCCCGGACGGCTGGCAGCACCAGGCGACCGACACCTGGATGCACTACGCGCCGCTCGCGGGCCGCATCCCCGCCCAGGGCTGGAAGATCCACGTCTCGGCCCGCGCCGAGGACGCCGAGCGCGCCCTGGAGACGGTCTGGGACTACTGCGTCCCCCGCGGCATCGCGTTCAAGTTCCTGCGCAGCCTGCCGGTCATGACCATGCTGAACTCCAAGGCCGCCCCCCGCGGCGCCAGCGGCAAACTCGTGACGATCTACCCGGTGGACGAGGCACAGCTGGAGCTCACCCTGAAGGAGCTCGACGAGCTGCTCGCCGGCGTCGAGGGGCCGTACATCCTCAGCGACCTCCGCTACGGCGAGGGCCCGCTCTTCGTACGGTACGGCGGGTTCGCCGCGCGGCGCTGCCTGGCCGGCAACGGCGAGCTGGTGCCGGCCATGGAGGACGGCGAGGGGCGGCTGGTCCCCGACGTGCGCGAGCCCTCCTTCGGAGTGCCGTCCTGGGTGACGCTGCCCGTCTTCCTCGAACCCCACCTGGCCGCCCGCAACGCGGTCACCACCGAGAGCCTGCCCTACCGGGTCGAGAGCGTCATGCAGTTCTCCAACGGCGGCGGCGTCTACCTCGGCGAGGACCTGCGCACCGGGGAGCGGGTCGTGCTGAAGGAGGCCCGCCCGCACGCCGGCCTCGACGCCGCCGGCCGGGACGCCGTGGCACGGCTGGCACACGAGCGCGACATGCTGGAGCACCTGTCCGGGCTGGACGCGGTGCCCGCGCTGATCGACTACTTCACCCTGGGAGGCCACCACTTCCTGGTCGAGGAGTTCGTCGACGGCAACCCGCTCCAGCGGCAGCTCGTACAGAGATACCCGCTGACCAGGGCCACCTGCGACGAGGCGGCCCTCGCCGAGTACACCGCCTGGGTGCTCGACACGCTTCCCAAGGTGCGGCGGGCGATCGAGTCCCTGCACGGACGCGGGGTGGTCTTCGGCGACCTGCACCCGAACAACATCCTGGTGACCGCGGACGGCCGCCTGGTGCTGATCGACTACGAGGTGGCGACCTTCAGCACCGATCGCGGCCGCGCGGCGCTCGCCCATCCGGCATTCGGCGCGCCGGCCGACCGGCAGGGCACGGACGTCGACCGCTACGCCCTCGCCTGCCTCTGCCTCGGCCTGTTCGCCCCCCAGCTCACGATCATGCTGCCGCTCGACCGCGCCAAGGTGGTCGACCTGGCCAGGCTCGTCACCGAGACCTTTCCCGTGCCGCCCGAGGTGATCGACGAGGCGGTCCTGACCGTCGCGGGCCCCGCTCCGGCGGCGGTCACACCGTTCCCGAGGCCGGGCCACGACGGCTGGCCCGAGCTCAGGAAGGCGATGACCCGGGCCATCCTGGCGAGTGCCACTCCCGACCGCGACGACCGGCTCTTCCCAGGCGACGTCGCCCAGTTCCAGCCCGGCGGGGGCGTCAACCTCGCGTACGGCGCCGCGGGCGTGCTCTACGCGCTGGCGGTGACCGGGGCCGAGCGCCTCCCGGCCCACGAGGACTGGCTGCGCCGCAGGGCGCTGGCCCCCGCTCCGGGGACCGGTGTCGGCTTCTACGACGGGCTGCACGGCGTGGCCTACGTCCTCGACCTGCTCGGGCACCGCCAGGACGCGATCGACACCGTCGACCTGTGCCTGCGCGAGAAGTGGGAGGCGCTGGAGCTGGGGCTGTTCGGCGGCCTGGCGGGCATGGGCCTGAACCTTCTCCATCTGGGCGTCACCACCGGCGAGCGGACCTTCGCCGACCTTGCCCTGCGGATCGTCGACATCTGCTCCGACAGGCTGGGCGGGCCCGACGACGTGCCGAAGATCAGCGGCGGCAGCCATCCCCGCGCCGGGCTGATGTACGGCTCCTCCGGGCCCGCCCTTCTCTTCCTGCACGCCTACGAGCGCACCGGCGACACGTCGCTGCTCGACCGGGCGGCCGTGGCACTCCGGCAGGACCTGCGGCGCTGCGTCACCGGCGAGGACGGAACCCTCCAGGTCAACCAGGGCTGGCGCACGCTGCCCTACCTGGACGAGGGGTCCGTGGGCATCGGCATGGTGCTCGCCCGCTACCTGGCCCACCGCCACGACGCGGACCTCCGCACCGCGCTCGACGGCTGCCGGCTCGTCACCCGGGGACGGTACTTCGTGCAGTCCGGCCTGTTCACCGGCAGGAGCGGCGTGCTCGCCGCCCTCGGCTGGGGCCTGAGCCCCGAGGCCCCCCACACCGACCACCCAGACCTGGCCGCGCAGCTGCGCGGGCTCGGCTGGCACGCGCTGCCCCACGGCGGCGGGCTGGCCTTCCCCGGCGACCAGTTGCTCAGGCTCTCCATGGACTTCGCGACCGGCACGGCCGGAGTCCTGTCGGAAGCTGGCGGACGACGACCTGGCGAGCCAGGTGCTGCGCGAGGTGCGAGGACCGTTCTTCGCGGTGTTCGT
>NZ_JBEOZN010000205.1:0-11713 GCF_040298085.1 Streptosporangium sp. NPDC001681
GGGCTTTTTCTTGCACCCTCCCGGGCGCCGGTGGGTGTCGCCCTGCCCACGGGGCGCGGCGGCCTGCGGAGGCCGCCGCGCGTCCGGCCGGTATCCCCGCGCCGGGTGCACACCGGCTTCCTCGTTCCGCCGTCGCCGTCCCGGTCGGACGGCTCGCGAAGAAGCAGGCCCCGTTCATCCAGGGCCGGGGAGCGGGGCGTGGCGGCCGGATCGATGGGCGGCCGCGCCGCGACGAATCACCTTGTGTTGACGGCCCGCCACGAAAAGAGTTACATTGCGGACGATTTCGCGGTGGTCCGAGGGAAGTCCGGTGAGAAGCCGGTGCGGTCGCGCCACTGTATCCGGAACGTGAGTTCCGGGAGCCAGGTTACTTGGCCGCCGCGTCCTCATCTGTCGGGACGCGTCATCCCCAAGGAGGCTACTCATGCGTGAGCTGTCCGTTTCTCAGCCCGTTCCCCTCTCCCACCTGGCCCGCTGGCTCGTGGCGGTTCCGCTGCTCCTGCTGGTGGCCTACCTGGTCACCTTCGACCAGGGGGTGGTGTCGCAGGCGGGCGACTATCTGCACGAACTCATGCACGACGGGCGCCACCTGCTCGGCGTTCCCTGCCACTAGACCGCGCGCCGTGATCCGTACCCTGTTGCTCCGCGGCCTGCTCGTCGGGCTGGTCGCCGGGCTGATCGCCGCCGTGTTCGCCTACCTGCTGGGCGAGCCGAACATCGACCAGGCCATCGCGCTCGAAGAGGCCGCCGCCCACGCCCAGACCGAGGTCGGGCACTCCCACGGGGAGGAGGCACTGGTCAGCCGGTCCGGCCAGCAGGCCGGGCTCTTCCTCGCCCTGGCCCTGTACGGCATGTCCGTGGGGGGTATCTTCTCCCTCGTCTTCGCCGGGCTGCGCGGCCGGATCGGTCCCCGCTCCGACGTGGTGCTGGCCGCGACGATGGCCGCCACGGCGTTCGTCGCGATCGTGCTGGTGCCGTTCGTCAAGTACCCGGCCAACCCGCCCGCCGTCGGTGACCCGGACACCATCGGCAGCCGGACCACGCTGTACCTGGTCCTGGTCGCCATCGGCCTGCTGTCCGTGGCGGTGGGAGTGGCCTGCGCCCGTAAGGTGCCGGCCAGGCCCTGGCTCGCCGGCGCGGCCGGCTTCCTGGTCCCCGTCATCGTCACCCTGTTCGTGCTGCCGGCGGTCAACGAGGTGCCCGACGGCTTCCCCGCCCAGCTGCTGTGGGACTTCCGGCTGTCCGCCCTCGGCACGCAACTCGTGCTCTGGTCGGCCATCGGTGTCCTGTACGGCATCGCCGTCCAGCGCGCGGTCCGCCGCGACGCGCTCACGGCGGCCCCGAACTGAACGTTCGGCAGGTCGGACACGTCAGCAGGATCTCGCAGAAAGAAACCTCGTGATCGGTGCCTATCCGTTCAGTGCCGTCGTCGGTCTCGACGACCTCAAGCTCGCGCTGATACTCAACGCGGTCTCCCCACGGGTGGGCGGTGTGCTGGTCCGGGGGGAGAAGGGGACCGCCAAGTCCACGATCGTCCGCGCGCTCGCCGCACAACTCCCCGCGGTCAAGGTGATCGCCGCCTGCCGCTTCTCCTGCGACCCGGCCGAGCCGGATCCGGGCTGCCCCGACGGCCCGCACGACGCGGGCGAGAGCGGGCAGGAACGTCCGGCCGCGCTGGTGGAGCTGCCCGTCGGCGCGTCGGAGGACCGGCTGGTCGGCGCGCTCGACATCGAGCGCGCGCTCACCGAGGGGGTCAGAGCGTTCGAGCCGGGCCTGCTCGCCGCCGCGCATCGAGGTGTCCTCTACGTCGACGAGGTCAACCTGCTCCACGACCATCTCGTGGACCTGCTGCTCGACGCCGCCGCGCTCGGCACCTGCTTCGTCGAGCGAGAGTCGGTCTCGGTACGGCACGCGGCGCGGTTCCTGCTGGTCGGCACGATGAACCCGGAGGAGGGCGAGCTGCGGCCACAGCTCCTGGACCGTTTCGGGCTGACCGTCGAGGTGCGGGCGTCCAGGAATCCGGACGAGCGGGCCGAGGTGGTACGGCGCCGGCTGGCCTTCGACGCCGATCCCGCCTCCTTCGCCGCCGGGTGGGCGGGAGAGGAGGCGGCCCTGGCGCGGCGGATCGCCGAGGCCAGGGAGCGGGTCAGGCAGGTCGTGCTGCCGGACGCCCGGCTGCGCCAGATCGCGGGGGTGTGCGCCGCCTTCGAGGTGGACGGGCTCCGGGCCGATCTGGTCACGGCCAACGCGGCCATCGCGCACGCGGCCTGGCGCGGCGGCGCCGAAGTCACGGCCGAGGACGTGCGCGAGGCGGCCCGTCTCTCGCTGCCGCACCGCCGCCGCCGAGACCCGTTCGACGCGCCGGGTCTTGACGAGTCACGCCTCGACGACCTCCTGGCGGAGCACGGCGGCGACGAGCCGGACGACCCGGATGGAGGGCCGAGCACCTCCGGCGGTCCGGGCGATTCGGGTGGTTCGGACGGCCCCGTGAACTCCGGGGACGGTCCCGAGACCGGCTCCGCGGAAAGTCCCGCGGGTGATGGTTCCGGTGCGGGCCCGCACGGCGGCGCGCACGACGGTGGTTCGCACGACGGTGGTTCCGGGACCGGCGCCGCCGATGTCCCGGGTGCCTCCGACGGGACCGGCGCCTCGCCGGACCGTCCCTTCGCCGAGCGGGTGGTCGCCGCCGCCGAACCGTACCGGGTGCGCCCCTTCCAGGTCCCCGGGCTGGGCGACGGCGCCTCGGGTCGGCGGTCGCGGGCCCGTACCCCCAACGGGCGGACCACCGGATCGCGGGTTCCCGCCGGGCGGCTCCAGCGGCCGCACCTGTCGGCGACGCTCCGCGCCGCCGCGCCGTACCAGCGCGAGCGCGGCCGCACTGGCCCCGGCCTGCTGGTACGTGACACCGACCTGCGCGAGGCCGTCCGCGAGGGCAAGGAGGGCAACCTCGTGCTCTTCGTGGTGGACGCGAGCGGTTCCATGGCGGCCCGGCAGCGCATGCGCGAGGTCAAGGCGGCCGTGCTCAGCCTGCTGCTCGACGCCTACCAGCGGCGGGACAAGGTCGGGCTGATCACCTTCAGGGGATCCACGGCGGACCTGGTGCTTCCCCCGACCTCCTCGGTCGAGGTCGGCGCGGCGCGGCTGCGGGAGCTGCCGACCGGCGGTCGCACCCCGCTGGCGGCCGGGCTGCGCCGGGCCGCCGAGGTGCTCAGGGTGGAGCGGCTGCGCGACCCCGCCAGAAGGCCGCTGCTCGTGGTGGTCACCGACGGCCGGGCCACCTCGGGGTCCGACGTGGCGGCCCCCGCCGCGCTGCTCGCCGGTACGGCGGGGGTCGTGGTCGACTGCGAGAGCGGTCCGGTGCGGCTCGCCCTGGCCCTCGACCTCGCGGCCAGGCTGGGCGCGCCCGCGGTACGGCTCGACGCGCTCGCGGCGGGCGGCGGGCTCGGCGGGCTTGTCCGTGACTACCGTACCGACTATCGGAAGGCGGTCTGAGATGCCGCAGGGCAAGCCGGACACGGTGCCCGAGGACGGGCTCACCACGCGCCAGCGCCGCAACCGGCCGCTGCTGATCGTGCACACCGGGCCGGGCAAGGGGAAGTCCACCGCCGCCTTCGGGATGGCGCTGCGCGCGTGGAACCAGGGCTGGCCGGTCGGGGTGTTCCAGTTCGTCAAGTCGGCCAAGTGGCGCATCGGCGAGGAACGGGCGCTCGTGGTGCTCGGCGAGTCCGCCGAGGGCGGCAGCGTGACCTGGCACAAGATGGGCGAGGGCTGGTCGTGGATCCAGCGGCCGGGCAGCGAGGAGGACCACGCCGCCGACGCCCGCGAGGGCTGGGAGCAGATCAGGCGTGACCTGGCCGCGGAGACCTACCGCTTCTACGTCCTCGACGAGTTCACCTACCCCCTGAAATGGGGCTGGCTGGACGTGGACGACGTGGTCGCCACCCTGGTCGCGCGGCCGGGCAACCAGCATGTCGTGATCACCGGCAGGGATGCCGACCCGAGGCTGGTCGAGGTCGCCGACCTGGTGACCGAGATGGGGAAGGTCAGGCACCCGATGGACGCCGGGCAGAAGGGCCAGAGGGGCATCGAATGGTAGTGCCGCGACTGGTGATCGCCGCGCCGTCCTCGGGCAGCGGGAAGACCACCGTCGCGACCGGCCTGATGGCGGCGCTGCGCGCGCGGGGCCTGCGGGTCTCCCCGCACAAGGTGGGACCCGACTACATCGACCCCGGCTACCACGCGCTCGCCACCGGGCGCCCCGGCCGCAACCTCGACCCCTGGCTGACCGGTGAGGACCGGGTCGCGCCGCTCTTCCTGCACGGTGCGCGGGACGCGGACATCGCCGTGGTCGAGGGGGTCATGGGCCTGTACGACGGTGCCGGGAGCGGGGACTTCGCCTCCACCGCGCACGTCGCCCGGCTGATCGGCGCGCCGGTGGTGCTCGTGGTGGACGCCGCGCGGCAGGGCAGGTCCGTGGCCGCGCTCGTGCAGGGCTTCGCCTCCTTCGACACCCGGGTACGGCTGGCCGGGGTGATCCTCAACCGGGTCGGCTCGCCGCGGCACGAGGAGATCTGCCGCGCCGCGCTGGACGAGAGCGGCATCTCCGTACTGGGCGTGATCCCGCGGGTGGACGGGGTGGCGACCCCTTCCCGCCATCTCGGGCTGATCCCGGCGGCCGAGCGCAGCGGGGACGCGGTGGCGGCGGTGGAGCGGATGGGCGCCCTGGTCGCCGACTCCTGCGACCTCGAAGGACTGGTGGCCCTGGCGCGCTCGGCGCCGCCGCTGCCCGCACATCCCTGGACTCCGGCCCTGCCCCCGTCCCCGTCTGTGACCGCGTCCGCGTCCGGTGGACGGCCGGTCGTGGCCGTGGCGGGCGGGGCGGCGTTCACCTTCGGGTACGCCGAGCAGGTCGAGCTGCTCGCGGCGACGGGGGCCGAGGTGGCGAACTTCGACCCGCTCAGGGACGAGTGCCTCCCCGAGAACGCCGGGGCGGTCGTCATCGGCGGCGGCTTCCCCGAGATGTACGCGGCGGAGCTGTCCGCCAACGAGCCGCTCCGCCGCCGGGTGGCCGCCTTCGACGGCCCGATCGTCGCCGAGTGCGCCGGGCTGCTCTACCTGGCGCGCGAGCTGGACGGCCATCCCATGTGCGGAAGGCTCGACATCACCGCGACGATGACCGGCAGGCTCACGCTGGGCTACCGTGACGCCGTGGCGACCGCCAAGTCCGTGCTCACCCGCGAGGGCGAGCGCTACCGGGGCCACGAGTTCCACCGCACGGCCACCGATCCCGGGCACGCGACGCCGCCGCTGTTCCGCTGGAGGGGCGCGGCCGACGGCTTCGCCGAGCCCCTGCTGGCCGCCTCCTACCTGCACCTGCACTGGGCAGGCAGCCCCGAGCTGGCCGAACGCCTGGTCGCGGCCATCGGCTGAACCGCCCTCACAGGGCACCGCACCGGTCCGATGACTCCGAGCCCGGCGGCATCCTGCACAGAGGTGGTTACATCACGCGCGTACATCTCCGCCCGCACCGGTCCGATGACTTCGACTCCGGCGGCATCGGTTGAACCACACTCACCCCGGGGGGCGGGTCAGCGATCCTCCAGGTCGCCCTCGATGGTGAGGTACGCCTCCCGCAGGGCCGTCATGATCTCGGGGTCGGGGTGCTCCCACATCTTCCGGTCGGCCGCCTCAAGGAGCCGTTCGGCGATGCCGTGCAGCGCCCATGGGTTCGACGCGGCCATGAACGCCCGGTTCTCCGGGTCCAGGACGTAGGTGGCGGCCAGCCTGTCGTACATCCAGTCGGCCATCACACCCGTCGTGGCGTCGTAGCCGAACAGGTAGTCCACGGTGGCGGCCAGCTCGAACGCGCCCTTGTACCCGTGCCTGCGCATCGCCGCCAGCCAGTTGGGGTTGACCACCCGGGCGCGGAAGATCCGCGCGGTCTCCTCGTGCAGGGTCCTGGTCCGCACCGCGTCCGGACGGGTGCTGTCGCCCACGTACGCGGCGGGCGCCCGGCCGGTGAGCGCCCGCACGGTGGCGATCATCCCGCCGTGGTACTGGAAGTAGTCGTCGGAGTCGGCGATGTCGTGCTCGCGGGTGTCGACGTTCTTCGCGGCCACCGCGATCCGCCGGTAGGCGCTCTCCATGTCCTGCCGCGCCGGTGTTCCGTCGAGGTCGCGACCGTAGGCGAAACCGCCCCAGACCGCGTACACCTCGGCCAGGTCGGCGTCGTCGCGCCAGTTCCCGCTCTCCATCAGCGGCAGCAGGCCCGCGCCGTAGGCACCCGGACGGGAGCCGAAGATCCGCAGGGTGGCCCGCCGCTCGTCGCCGTGCGCGGCCAGGTCGGCGTCGGCGTGCGCCCGCACGTAGTTCTCCCCGGCGGCCTCCGCGAGGCCCGCCACCAGCCGTACGGCGTCGTCCAGCATGGTGACGACGTGCGGGAAGGCGTCCCTGAAGAACCCGCTGATCCGGACGGTCACGTCGATTCTGGGCCGGCCGAGTTCGGCGAGCGGGATCGGTTCGAGGCCGCTGACCCGCCGGGACGCCTCGTCCCAGAGCGGCCGCACGCCGAGCAGCGCGAGCACCTCCGCCACGTCGTCGCCCGCCGTGCGCATGGCACTGGTGCCCCAGACCGACAGCCCGACGGAGCGCGGCCACTCACCGGTGTCGGAGCGGTACCGCTCCAGCAGGGAGTCGGCCATGGCCTGCCCGGTCTCCCACGCCAGCCTGCTGGGCACCGCCCGGGGATCGACGGAGTAGAAGTTCCGCCCGGTCGGCAGCACGTTGATCAGCCCGCGCAGCGGCGACCCGCTCGGCCCGGCGGGGACGTAACCGCCGTCGAGCGCGTGCAGCACCGCGCCGATCTCGTCCGTGGTCCTGGCGAGCCGGGGCACGATCTCCCCGGCCGCGAACCCGAGCACCTTCTCTACGGCGGCCAGGACTCCGGAGTCGCGGTCACTTCCGCCGACGAGGACGGACGCGGTGACGGGGGAGACGGCGAACGGGTCCCAGCCGTGCTCCTCCATGCCCTCGACGAGGGCGCGGGCCGTCGACTCGGCCTCGTCCACGCTCACCCTCGCGGCGCCGCCGTCCTCGGCCAGGCCGAGGGCCTCACGCAGGCCGGGGAGTGCCTCCTGGCCCGCCCAGATCTGGCGGGCGCGGAGCATGGCCAGCACGAGGTCGACGCGGGCCTTCCCCTCGGGGGCGCTGCCGAGCACGTGCAGGCCGTCGCGGATCTGGACGTCCTTGACCTCGCAGAGCCATCCGTCGACGTGCAGCAGGAAGTCGTCGAACCCGCTGTCCTGCGGCCGGTCGTCGACGCCCAGGTCGTGGTCGAGCCTGGCGGCCTGGATCAGCGTCCAGATCTGCGCCCGGATGGCGGGCAGCTTGGCCGGGTCCATGGCCGCGATCGAGGCGTGCTCGTCCAGCAGCTGCTCCAGCCGGGCGATGTCGCCGTAGGTCTCCGCGCGGGCCATCGGCGGCACCAGATGATCGACCAGTACGGCGTGCGCCCGCCGCTTGGCCTGCGTGCCCTCACCGGGGTCGTTCACCAGGAACGGGTAGACCAGCGGCAGGTCGCCGAGCGCCGCGTCGGGGCCGCAGGAGGCCGACATCCCCGCCGACTTGCCGGGCAGCCACTCCAGGTTGCCGTGCTTGCCGACGTGCACGATCGCGTGCGCGCCGAAGTCGTCGGCCAGCCACCGGTAGGCGGCCAGATAGTGGTGGCTCGGCGGCAGGTCGGGGTCGTGGTAGATGGCGACCGGGTTATCCCCGAAGCCGCGCGGCGGCTGGACCATCACCACGAGGTTGCCCGCGCGCAGCGCGGCCAGCACGATCTCGCCGTCGGGATCGCGGCTCCGGTCGACGAACAACTCGCCCGGCGGCGGCCCCCAGTGCGCCTCGATGCCGTGCCGCAGGTCCTCGGGCAGCGTCTCGAACCACGCCCGGTAGCGCGCGGCCGGGATCCGCACCGGGTTCGCGGCCAGTTGCTCCTCGGTGAGCCAGTTCCGGTCCTGGCCGCCCGCCGCGATCAGCGCGTGGATCAGCGCGTCGCCGTCCCGCTCCGCCACGCCGGGGAAACCGTCTCCGAGGTCGTACCCGGCCTCCGTCATGGCCGTGAGCAGCCTGACCACGCTGGCGGGGGTGTCCAGGCCGACCGCGTTGCCGATCCTGGAGTGCTTGGTCGGGTACGCCGACAGCATCACCGCGATCCGCCGTTCCGGTGCCCGGACGTGCCGGAGCAGGCCGTGCCGTACCGCGATGCCGGCCACCCGCGAGGCCCGCTCGGGATCGGCCACGTACACGGTCAGGCCCTCGTCGTCGACCTCCTTGAAGGAGAACGGCACAGTGATGATCCGCCCGTCGAACTCGGGGATCGCCACCTGGGAGGCCGCGTCGAGCGGGGACAGGCCGTCGTCGTTCTCCCGCCAGGCGTCCCTTCCCGTGGTCAGGCAGAGGCCCTGCAGGATCGGCACGTCCAGCTCGGCGAGCGCGCCGACGTCCCACGCGGAGTCGTCCCCGCCCGCCGAGGCGGTCGCCGGGCGGGTGCCCCCGGCGGCGAGCACGGTGACCACCAGGGCGTCCGCGGCCCGGAGCGTGTCGAACAGGTCGGGCTCGGCGCTGCGCAGGGAACCGCAGTAGACGGGCAGGGCCTGGCCGCCCGCCTCCTCGATGGCCAGGCAGAGCGTCTCGACGAAGGCGGTGTTGCCCGCGACGTGGTGCGCGCGGTAGTAGAGCACGCCGATGACGGGGCCCTCGGTGCGTCGCGCGACACGTTCGAGGGGGCCCCAGCTCGGGGTGGGCGCGGGCGGTGCGAAGCCGTACCCGGTGAGCAGCACCGTGTCGGAGAGGAAGGCGTGCAGCTGGGCCAGGTTCGCCGGACCGCCGTGCGCGAGGTAGGCGTGCGCCTCGGCGCAGACCCCGCCGGGCACCGTGGACAGCTCCATCAGCTCGGCGTCGGGGGCCTGCTCGCCACCGAGGATCACGACGGGCCGCCGGTCGGCGAGCAGCGCGTCCAGCCCGTCCTGCCATGCCCTGCGTCCGCCGAGCAGTCGCACGACCACGAGGTCCGTGCCCTCGGTCAGCGCGGGCAGGTCCTCGGCGGACAGCCGCGCCGGGTTGCCGAGCCGGTAGTTCGCGCCGCTCGTCCGCGCGCTGAGCAGGTCGGTGTCGGAGGTCGACAGCAGCAGGACGGCAGGCGGCGCGGGTGGCACGGCCGATCGCGGGGTGGGCGGCACGGAACGCATGCAGAAGTCCTCCCTCGGGGTCCTCGCCCCGGGTCGTCGTCATCGCGACGGCAGGAGTCTCCTGGCTCCCGGATCAACGCTCACCCCGGCCTTCCCGTCCGTTGCCGGACCGTGGCCTTCGGTGGGGTTCGCTCCCCGGTTACAGTGGCGGGACCGCGCCGGTTTCACACCGGCTTCCTCCCTGCGCCGTCGCCTAGGTCACACTATGCCAGGCGGACATCCGTAAAGAAATGGGAGCTACCATCCACTGCGTGTCAATAACCGACCCTCCCGGAAGAACCCGGGCCGACGCGTGTCCCGGAGCGCTCCAGGTGCACGCCGCGGCCGACGGCGGCCTGGCGCGGATCCGGGTTCCCGGCGGGGCGCTCACGGCGCGTCAGCTCCGCGTGGTCGCCGCCGCCGCCCGGGAGCTCGGATCCGGCGTGATCGAGCTGACCTCCCGGGCGAACCTCCAGGTACGCGGCCTCCCGCCGCAGGACGGCGAGTCCCTTCCCGTCGTGCACCCGGCACGCGACGACACGCGCGTTCCGGACGACGACCGGAGGCTTTCCCCGGCATCCGACTTCGCCGTGCGGCTGGCCGCCGCCGGGCTGCTGCCGTCGGCCACGCATGAGCGGGTACGCAACATCGTGGCCTCACCCCTGGCCGGGCGGGCACCCGCGAGCCTGCTCGACGTCCGTCCGCTCGTGTCCGAGCTGGACGGGGAACTCCGCGCCCGGCCCGCGCTCGCCGACCTGCCCGGCCGGTTCCTCTTCGCGCTCGACGACGGCTCGGGCGACATGGCGGCTCTCGGCGCGGACGTCACGCTGCTGCCGGTCGATCCGCTGGACGCCTCGGCGGACGTCTCCGAGGTGGCGCTGCTGCTCGCCGGTGCCGACCTGGGGCTGCGCGCCCCCGTCTCCTCCGTCGTCACCGGCATGCTCGCGGTCGCCGAGGCGTTCCTGGCCGAGCGCGCCGAGCAGGGGTCGGGCGCGTGGCGGCTCGCCGAGCTGACCGACGGTCCGGGGCGGGTCTCGGCCCGTGTGCTCAGGGCGGAGCCGGCCCTTCGCCGGGCCGCCCCCGTGGTACGGCGGGAGCGGACGATGGACGGCGGCGCGGCCGGGGTCGTCATGCAGCGTGACGGAAGGTCGGCCCTCATCGTTCTCGCCGCGCTCGGACGGCTGTCGGCGGCCCAGCTGGAGGCGCTCGCCCAGGCGGCCGAGCACGGCGGGGGAGAGGTCCGGGTGACGCCGTGGCGGACGATCGTCGTCCCCGACCTGCCGGCGCCGGAGGTCGATGGCCGGCGGGCGGCGCTCACGGCCGCGGGCCTGGTCAGCGACCCGGCGTCGCCGTGGCTGGGCCTGACCGCCTGCGCAGGCCGGCCCGGATGCGCCAAGGCCCTCGCCGACGTGCACGCCGACGTCCACGCGGGTGCGCGGGCGAACGACGGCACCGGTTCCGAGTTCGATGCGGACGGTCCTGACGACGTCCACCCCTCGCGGGGCCGCACCCGTGCGCTCCCCGTGCACTGGTCGGGCTGCGAGCGGCGGTGCGGACGCCCGCGCGGCCGGGTCGTGGACGTGGTCGCGACCGGAGACGGATACCGCGTCGAGGCGGACGGCGTGAGCCGTACGTTCGCCGACGCCGAGCAGACGAGCGCCGCGGTGGCGGCGACCAGAGAGGGAAAGTGATCGACTACATCAGGGACGGAGCGGAGATCTACCGCCGCTCCTTCGCCACCATCCGCGCGGAGACGGACCTCGGCGGCATGCCGCCGGGCGTCGCCCAGGTCGCGGTTCGCATGGTGCACGCCTGCGGCATGGTCGACCTCGTCGACGACCTCGCGTGGTCGCCGGGAGTCGTCACGGCGGCGCGCGAGGCGCTGCGCGACGGCGCGCCCGTGCTGTGCGACGCCATGATGGTCGCCTCCGGCGTCACCAGGCGACGGCTGCCGAAGGCGAACGAGGTGATCTGCACACTCGGCGACCCGCGGGTCCCGGAGCTGGCGCTGCGGCTGGGCACCACCCGCAGCGCCGCGGCGCTGGAGTTGTGGCGCGACCGGCTCGACGGCGCGGTGGTCGCGATCGGCAACGCGCCGACCGCGCTGTTCCGCCTGCTCGAACTGGTCGAGGAGGGTGCCGGACGCCCGGCCGCGGTGCTGGGCGTGCCGGTCGGCTTCATCGGGGCCGCGGAGTCGAAGCTGGCCCTGGCCGAGCACCCGGCCGGACTCGACCACCTGGTGGTGCACGGACGCAGGGGCGGCAGCGCGATGGCGGCGGCCGCCGTCAACGCGATCGCGAGCGAGGAGGAGTGAGCGGGTTGAGCGGGGATCTCGGGTGCCTGTACGGGGTCGGGCTCGCGGTGGCGGCGGTTGCCGTCAACGCGATCGCGGGTGAGGAGGAGTGAGCGGGTTGAGCGGGGATCTCGGGTGCCTGTACGGGGTCGGGCTCGCGGTGGCGGCGGTTGCCGTCAACGCGATCGCGGGTGAG